>NZ_JZRI01000069.1:0-86892 GCF_000952175.1 Pseudomonas sp. ES3-33
GTGCCGGGCAGGGCTTTTTTTACTTCAGTAACGCGAGCGCTATTACAACAGCGGGATCGAATAGCTGAGGATCAGGCGGTTTTCGTCCTGCGAACGGGTGTTCGGCAGGTCGGTGCGCCAGGTAGCATTTTTCCACATGAAGCCTACGTTTTTCAGCGGGCCTTCTGGTACCACGTAAGCCAGGGTGAAGTCGCGTTCCCACTCGGAGGCACCCGAAGCGGCCTGCTGACGGTTTGCACCAACGGTGTCGATATCGTCACCCTTGAGGTACACAGCACCAGCAGTCAGACCAGGCACGCCGACTTTAGCGAAGTCATAGGAGTAGCGTACTTGCCAGGTTTTCTCGCCAGCACGGCCGAATTTCTGGATCTGCATGTCAGTGATGGTGTAGTTCGACGAACCGTCGCCCTGGTTCAACCAAGGGAAATCGCTACTGCCGTTGCTGACCTGGTAACCGCCACCGAAGGTGTGACCGGCAACGGTGTACAGGAACAGGCCGCTGTACAGGTTGTTATCGACCGGGCCTTTACCGCTTGGCACGCCGTTGTAGTTACCGTTGCTGAAGTAAGCAGCGGTATTGGAGTTGGCACCGTCATCCGAGCTATTGAAATAACGCAGGTCAGATTTCAGAACGCCCGGGCCGATTGCCCAGTTGTGCACCAGACCCAGGAAGTGTTGCTTGTAGAAATCTTCCAGGTTGCCGTAGTAGTACTGGGCAGTCAGGTCTTTGGTGATCTTGTAGTCACCGCCGGCATAGATGAACTTGTTGCTGTTGGCGACACGAGCGTTGGCACCGCCGATCGACAGTTGTTCATTGTTGCTGGAGTTACGACCTTTGACGTGCTCGATCTGGCCACCGACCAAGGTCAGGTCCTTGATCTCGCCAGAAGTGATCTGGCCACCCTGCCAGGTTTGTGGCAGCAGGCGACCGTCGTTAGTGACAATGACCGGGTTCTTCGGCTGCAAGGTACCCAGCTTCAATTCAGTCTGGGAGATCTTGGCCTTGGCCGTCAGGCCCAGGCTGGAGAAGTTATCGACCGCTTCACCGTTGGATTTGCTAGGGAACACGGTGCCGCCATAGGAAGTGGCCGTCGCACCGTTAGTACCGCCACCGGAATCGAGGCGTACGCCCAGCAGGCCAATGGCATCGATACCGAAGCCAACAGTTCCTTGGGTGTAGCCGGAGATGAAACGCAGGTCGAAGCCTTGGCCCCATTCTTCGTTTTTATTGGCGCCGGTACCGTCACGGTTATCGGTGTTGATGTAGAAGTTGCGCAGGCCCAGGGTGGCCTTGCTGTCTTCGATGAAACCGGCGGCGCCTGCCTGCTGCGCCAAAACCCCTACGGCCACAGCCAGGGCCAAAGTGGACTTGTTCATTGTTTCGCTCCTATCGTCTCTAATTTTTTTTCGGTCCAGAGTCGAATGCTCTGGATCCTGAAATGCGCGGTGACCGCAAACCACGGGTCATCGCGTGATGCGTCTACCCCGGGCGTCTGACCAAGGGAAATGGGGCCCGCATGGTAAACGGATAAAAAATAATTTCATTCTTTTAATGCCATTCAGGAATAAGGGATGGCATTTAATCGTGTCAGGCCACCGGTATCGGCCCCAGCGGGACGCACTTTAGGGCTTCGCGTTAAAAGCCAAAAGGAATAATAAATTACATAGTAAGACCCAATTTGAATATAAGAAAAAATCCGAAAAAAAGCCCCGCCAGCTGGCAGGGCTTTTTCCGCGCTGGGTGTTACAGGAAGCTATAGGTGTAGTTGAAAATCACGCGGGTCTGGTCTTGCGCGGAGATGTTGGTGTCGCCGCGGTAGGTGCCGTGACGCAGGGTCGTGCCGAACCCCTTGAGCGCGCCGGTTTGAATCACGTAGTCCACGCGCAGGTCGCGCTCCCACTCGGTCTGGTCTTTGCCAACGCCGTTGGTGGCCTTGATGTCCTCGCCGCGCAGATAAGCGGCCGAGGCCTTCAGGCCTGGAACGCCCAGGGATGCGAAGTCGAAGGTGTACTGACCGAATGTGGTGTTCTCACCTGCACGCACGAAGCCGTTGATCATGGCGTCGGTGAACGAGTAGAAGCTCGAACCGCCGGCTCCTTCGTTGCGACCATTGCCGTCGACCACGCTGCCCTGGTTCAGGTAGACGAAACCACCGTCATCGCTGACTCGCTGATGGCCCAGCAAGAATGCGTTCGGACCCAGGGTGTAGGTGAACATGGCGCTCCAGGTCTGGTTATCCACCTCGCCCGGGTTCTTCGCATAACCGCCGTTGTTGTTGAAGCGGTAACCCGCATCACCGTTCTTGCCGTCGGAGCTGCTGTCGAAATAGCGCAGGTCAGTCTTGAACGACTGGGTGGCGCTGATCGGGTAGACGTGTACCAGGCCCAGGAAATGCTGCTTGTAGTAGTCTTCCAGATTGGCGTAGTAGTACTGCAGCATCAGGTCTTTGGTGACCTTCCAGTCAGCACCACCGTAACGGAATTTGTTGCTTTCTTCAGTGCCGCCAGCGACTGCCAGACCGGTGGTGTTCGACGACGCTCGACCCGCGGCGTGCTCGAGCTGGCCGGCGTTGAACGTGACGTTGTCGATTTCCTTCGAGGTGATGGTGCCGCCTTCGAAGGTCTGTGGCAGCAGGCGGCTGTCGTTCGCGATCAGTACCGGCATGCTCGGTTGCAAGGCACCACCGAGGTGGGCTTCGGTTTTCGAGATACGTGCCTTGACGTTACCGGCTACCCGGCTCCACGGGTCGGATGCCGAGCCGTCAGTGTCACTTGGGAAGAATGAGTTGTTGTCCGGGTGATGACCGCGACCACCGTCCAGATGAATGCCGACCAGCGCCTGGGCGTCAAAGCCGAAGCCGACCGTGCCTTGGGTGAAGCCCGACAGGTAGTCGAACTTGAGACCCTGAGCAGCTTCGCGCTGATCATTGGCGGCGCCTTCGCGAGTGTCGGCGTTGTAATACATGGTGCGAGAACTGACGGAAGCCTTGCTGTCTTCAATGAATCCGGCGGCGCCTGCCTGCTGCGCCATTACCCCTACGGCCACGGCCAAGGCCAAGGTGGACTTGTTCATTTTTTAAGCTCCTCTCGTTTCTAATTTTTGTATTCCTGGCCCTGGGTCAAATGCCCGGGATCCTAGGATTTGCGATTAGCGCCAGACCGTGACCTGCAAGTCAATCGTAACCGTATGTGACTACGACCATGGTCTAATCCCCGTGAATCCAGCGTCGGCAGATAAATGCGCTTTGCATAAATCCAATACGAAGCATCCGATGTTTTTTAATAGCCTTTAGGAACTGACCACAGCGCGCGGTCCGGTGAACGCGAGCCTATAAGCTAATACCTAAAAGATATTTATTGGCCGTTTTTTAGATCGATTAGATTTAACGGAAATCCGTATTCCCTCTCATCGAAGACCAGGCCATGACAATCAAGCGCGCACTATCCAATCCAATTGTTACAGTTTGTGTATCGGCTTTAATTTCTTTTAACGCCGTCGCCGCCAACCTCACCGTGGGATATCAGACCGGGATTGATCCCAGCAAGGTGCCGCAGGCCGACGGCCTGTATGAGAAAACCATTGGCCAGAAAATCGATTGGCGCCGCTTCAACAGCGGGCCGGAGGTGGTCACGGCCATTGCTTCCGGGGATGTGCAGATCGGGAATCTGGGCTCCAGCCCGCTGGCCGCCGCGGCTTCGCGGAACCTGCCAATCGTTGCCTTCATCGTTTCGGCGCAGATCAATGCCGCCGAGGCGCTGGTGGTCCGTAACGGGAGCGGGATCAATAAACCGGAAGATCTGATCGGCAAGACCATCGCCACGCCCTTCGTTTCCACCTCTCATTACAGCCTGCTCGGCGCACTGAAGCATTGGGGCCTGAGTGCTTCGCAAGTGAAGGTGGTGAACCTGCAGCCGGCGGAAATTGCTGCTGCCTGGAAGCGTGGTGATATTGACGGGGCCTTCGTCTGGTCGCCTGCCTTGGGCGAAATCCGCAAGACCGGCAAGACCCTGACCGATGCGGCCGAGGTTGGCCAATGGGGCGCTCCGACTTTCGAAGTGTGGGTGGCGCGCAAGGATTACGCGGAGAAGCACCCGGAAGTGATTGCCAGGTTCGCCAAGGTCACCCTGGACTCATTCGCTGACTACGCCGCGCATAAAGACACCTGGACTGCCGATTCGGTGCCGGTGCAGAAAATCGCCAAATTGACCGGGGCCAATGCCGCCGATGTGCCTGAACTGCTGGCCGGCTCGGCTTTCCCGGACGCCAAGGCACAGCAGACCACCGCGCTGCTGGAGGGCGGCACGGCCAAGGCGATTGGCGAGACCGCGAAGTTCCTGAAGGAACAGGGCAAGGTCGAGACGGTGCTGCCGGATTATTCGGCGTACGTCAGCTCTAAATACGTGGAATAAACGCGATCCCCCGTAGGAGCTGCCGCAGGCTGCGATCTTTTGACTTGTTTTTAGATCAAAAGATCGCAGCCTGCGGCAGCTCCTACAGGGGGATTGCGTTACAGGGTTTTTTCGAAGATCTTCGAATTACGCTGATAGTTGTACAGCGACGCTCGCGCCGACGGCAGCCGGTCCACGCTGCTTGGCACGAACCCGCGCTCGCGGAACCAGTGGGCGGTACGGGTCGTGAGGACGAACAGGGTTTTCAGGCCCTGGGCCCGGGCGCGGGTTTCGATGCGCTCCAGCAGTTCATCGCCACGCCCGCCGTGGCGGTACTCCGGGTTGACCGCCAGGCACGCCAGCTCACCCGCATCCGAATCGGCAATCTGATACAGCGCCGCGCAGGCGATGATCATGCCTTCGCGCTCGACCACGCTGAATTGCTCGATCTCGCGCTCCAGCACCTCTCGGGAACGACGCACCAGGATGCCCTGCTCTTCCAGCGGGCTGATCAGGTCCAGCAAGCCACCGACGTCCTCAATCGCCGCTTCGCGCACGATTTCGAATTGCTCCTGGGCCACCAGGGTACCGCCACCGTCGCGGGTGAACAGCTCGGTCAGCAGCGCACCGTTTTCGGCATAACTGACGATATGACTGCGTGCTACACCGCCACGGCAGGCCTCAGCAGCGGCATCGAGCAGTTCCCCCTGATAATTGCTGCCCAGGCGCAGCAGGTGCGCCGGCACTTGCTGAGGACGCAACTCACGCACCAGGCGTCCGTTTTCGTCGATCAGGCCCAGGTCGGCACCAAACAGCAGCAATTTGTCGGCGCCCAGGTCGATGGCGGCGCGGGTCGCGACGTCTTCGCAAGCCAGATTGAAGATCTCGCCGGTTGGCGAATAGCCCAAAGGCGACAGCAACACGATGGAGCGCTCGTCCAGCAGGCGATTGATGCCTTTGCGGTCGACCCGACGCACCTCACCGGTGTGGTGGTAATCAACCCCTTCGAGCACGCCGATCGGCCGTGCAGTTACCAGGTTGCCGCTGGCCACCCGCAGGCGCGAGCCCTGCATCGGCGAAGATGCCATGTCCATCGACAATCGCGCTTCGATGGCGATCCGCAGCTGGCCGACGGCATCGATCACGCATTCAAGGGTGGCGGCATCGGTGATACGCATCCCATGGTGGTAATGCGGGGTCAGGCCACGGGCAGCCAGGCGCGCTTCGATTTGTGGACGGGAGCCGTGAACCAGCACCAGCCGCACGCCCAGGCTGTGCAGCAGCACCAGGTCATGGACGATGTTGCCAAAGTTTGGATGCTCCACGCCATCGCCGGGCAGCATGACAACGAAGGTGCAATCGCGGTGGGCGTTGATGTAGGGGGAAGCGTGACGAAGCCAATTAACGTATTCGGGCATGAACCTGGGCCTGTAATAAATAGCAGCCAAAAAATGGGCGAAACGGAACAACGCACAGCGGGCTGATGGTTATCGTCGGAACAGGCTTGGCGACACGCGCGCTCTCCTCATGAATACGGGATTGATGACCGGCAATTTACACGGCGAACGGTGTAGGAGCTGCCGCAGGCTGCGATCTTTTGATGTTGCTCCTAAAAACAAGATCAAAGATCGCCGCCTGCGGCAGCGCCTACGGCGATAGCGTTCAACCGACAGATTTGGCCGGTGTCAGGCAGTAATGTTCAATCAGTTGTCGTAATAGATGCACCGTAGGCTGCAAACGTGACATTTCGAGGTATTCCCCCGGCTGGTGGGCACAGGCTATATCCCCAGGACCAAGCACCAGCGTTTCACAACCAAGGCGCTGAAGATAAGGCGCTTCGGTGCCGAACGCCACTGCTTCGGCTATGTGACCTGTGAGCTTTTCGGCGACGCGTACCAGTTCAACGTCTTCAGCCTGCTCGAACGGCGGCACTTCAGGGAATAGCGGCGCGTAATCGATTTTTACCTGATGCCGTTCGGCAACCGGCATGAGCCGCTGCAAAATCTCCGCGCGCAAGGCCTTCGGGTCCATGCCTGGAAGCGGTCGCAAATCGAACTCCAGGGAGCACTGCCCGCAAATCCGGTTGGGATTGTCGCCGCCGTGGATGCACCCGAAGTTCATCGTGGGCGTAGGTACGCCGAACTGCGGGTTGCGAAACTCGCGTTGCCAGAGCAAGCGCAGGCCACGCAGCTCACCGATGGCATCGTGCATCGCTTCGAGGGCACTGTGTCCCAGGCGGGGGTCGGAGGAATGGCCACTCTGCCCGAGTATGTCGATGCGCTCCATCATGATGCCCTTGTGCATGCGGATCGGCTTCAGGCCGGTCGGTTCGCCGATCACTGCCGCGCGCCCCAGCGGCCGTCCGGCTGCGGCCAGCGCGCGGGCACCGGACATCGAGCTTTCTTCATCGCAGGTGGCGAGGATCAGCAGCGGCTGTTTGAACGGCTGGTCGAGCAAGGGTATGACGGCTTCGATCGCCAAAGCGAAGAAACCCTTCATGTCGCAACTGCCCAAACCCACCCAGCGGCCGTCGACTTCGGTCAGCTTCAGAGGATCGGTCTGCCACAAAGCGCCATCGAACGGCACGGTGTCGCTATGCCCGGCCAATACCAGGCCACCAGGACCGGAACCGAAGCTGGCGAGCAGATTAAATTTGCCGGGGCTGACCTGCTGGATGTCGCAGGCAAAACCCAGGTCGCCCAGCCAGGTGGCCAGGAGGTCGATGACAGGGCGGTTGGTCTGATCGAGACTGGCCTGGGTGCAACTGACGGACGGTGCAGCGATCAGCGCAGCGAACTGATCTTTCATGGACGGCAAAGGCATCGCTGACTCCAACTCCCGAATTGAAGTCCATCATAGAGCTATCTGGCGGCAGGAATAAACCGTCGCGGGGCGTAGGATGGACGAGTCCTGTACACTGCACGGCCTTGGCAGCCACACATTCCCCCGGCTGCGCTCCCGATCCTGGATTTTCCGGCCATGCAGAAAGAAACCGAAATCAAACTCCGCGTCAGCCGCGAAACCCTCGCAGCTCTGCGCGAGCACCCGCTACTGAAAAAACGCAACAAAAGTGGCTGGGAACGCCGTGAACTGATGAACCAGTACTTCGACACGCCTGAGCGCGACCTGGCCCGCGCCAAGGTTGCCCTGCGCCTGCGCCGTGATGGCGAAGAAGTGATTCAGACCCTCAAGACCCGCGGCCACAGCGTTGCCGGTCTGTCCGAGCGTAACGAATACGACTGGAAACTGCCCAAAGCCAAGCTCGATGTGAAAAAACTCGACGGCGAATGCTGGCCTGAAGAGTTGGCCGAACTGGACAAGAAGACCCTGAAAGCCATCTTCACCACCGACTTCGTTCGCGAACGTGCCGAAATCGCTTGGGGCCGTGGCAAAACCAAGGTGGTCATCGAAGCCGCGCTGGACCTGGGCCATGTAGTGGTCGGCAAGCAGAAAGAAGAAATCTGCGAGCTGGAACTGGAACTGCGCGAAGGCGAACCTGCTGCTCTGCTGGAACTGGCTGCCGAACTGGCCGCAACCCTGGCGTTGATGCCGTGTGACATCAGCAAGGCCGAGCGCGGTTATCGCCTGTACGACGCCAACAGCTATTCACTGAGCCTGCCGGCACCGCAAATCAGCGCCGAAATGTCGCTGGACGACGCATTTGCCGCGCTGTGCTGGCATTTGCTGGGCAGTAGCCAGCGCCTGGCCGAGCAGTACCGCTTCAATGGCCACTGGCGTTTGCTGCAGGACTGGGTCGAGAACCTGGCTGAAATGCGCGCACTGCTCAGCAGCCTGGGGCAAGCCGCACCGCGTCAATCGACCCACGACCTGCGAGTCGCGCTGGACGCGTTGCTCGAAGACTGGCGCCCACTGGTCCAGGCCGGGGTGGATGACGAGGATGTGCGCAAAGCCGCGCCTGAACAATTCCTGGAAGAGCTCGAAGACCCGCGCTGGGGTCTGTTCTCCCTCAACACTTCGCGCTGGTTGCTGGCCCGTACCTGGACCGCCGAGCGTAACGTACGAGGCAATCGCCAGGGCGCGGCGCAACTGGGCAGCTGGCTTCCACGCCTGCTGGGCGAAGAGGCAACGTCCTTGCAGCTGCAGCGCTATCAGCAGCAACCGGAAGACCTCGCCGAGCAACTGCCGCGCATCGAGCGCATCCAGTCCTGGCTGCACCATGCCCGCAGCGTGCTGGAGATCCCGGAAATGGATCGCCTGTACGGTGAGCTGAAACAGCTGGCGCAACTGGCCAACGAGCCGATTACCGACGAATCCCTGGATGCGCGCAAGCAGCAGGCGATTGCGGTTTATCAGAATCGTGCCTGGAAAATGTTGCTGCGAATGTAACATCGTTAAAGATCGCAGCCTTCGGCAGCTCCTACGGATATACACATTCCCCCGCAGGCTGCGATCTTTTGCTTCACCGCAACACGGGCAAACTGGTCGTCGACTTGATCTCCGATAACGCCACAATCGAGTTCACCTCCTGAATCCCCGGCACCATCGACAACTTCTCGAAGAAAAACCGCTCATACGCCTCGATGTCCGCCGTGACGATCCGCAACAAAAAATCCACCGAACCCATCAGTACATAACACTCCAGCACCTCGGGGAAACCGCGAATCGCCTCGGTGAATTCGGTGAAGTTCGAGCGCCCATGGGCGTTGAGTTTGATCTCGGCGAAAATCTGTGTGTTCAGCCCGATTTTTTTGCGATCCAGCAGCGTCACCTGGCCGCGAATGATCCCCTCCTCTTTCATCCGCTGGATACGCCGCCAGCAGGGCGACTGCGACAATCCCACCTGCTCGGCGATCTGCGCACTGGAGAGCGAAGCATCTTCCTGCAGCAGGGCAAGAATCTTGCGGTCGTAGCCATCCAGATCACTGTGCATAAATAAACCCGCTAACCCTATTAAATTGAATTGTACGATTCGAAGAATCGCCAATTAGGTCCATCATAGATAAGAAATACCCGGCTTCGAATGTAAAAATTCCTCCATTGATCCTGGAGCCTGCCCCATGCCTCACCTCGAAGCCGTAAAAAGTCCACACTTGCGCCCCGATGTCTGGAACGTCCATACCGCCCATTGCCGGGTGCACTACCAGTTGCTGGCCGAGGCCGAACCCGACCTGCTGTGTCGCGCGCTCAATCTGTTTGCCCTGCAATGCCTCACCCCGCACCAGGTCAATGTGCAGCGCAGCGACGATTTGTTGTCGATGCATATCGTCATTGATGGCTTGAGCTGGCATCGTGCCGAGGTGATAGCGGAAAAATTGCGTAATCTGATCAGCGTCTGCTCGGTCGATCTGCAAAACGCCGATTCCTCCTGGAATATCGCGGCTCAAGCGACAGGCTGAAACCCCTCGATACGGCTTCGTCGGGTAGTGGCCCAACGATTGGCGGCTGCGCGTCTATCCTTTGCGCACTGTTGTTCATGAGGAGCCCGCATGTCCGTTCAACTCGCCATTCAGGACCGCTGGCTGGATCTCAATGATTTGCTGCGCGAACTGGTCGCCCAAGGCTTTATCAGCCAGGACTCGGCCGAACTCGCACTCAATGCCAGGCGGCGCCACGCGGCTAACGGCCAACTGCACCCACTGGAGTTCATCGCCGGCCAGCATCTCGATGACCTCAGCCGCCCCGGCAAACATCTCGACCTGGAAAGCCTGACCCTGTGGCTGTCGCAGCAGGCCGGCCAACCCTACCTGCGCATCGATCCGCTGAAGATCAATGTTGCGGCCATCACGCCGCTGATGTCCTACGCGTTCGCCCAGCGCCACAAGATTCTTGCCGTCTCGGTCGACCGCGACGCCGTTACCGTGGCCAGCGCCCAGCCGTACGTCAACGGCTGGGAAGCCGACCTGACCCATGTCCTGAAGCTGCCGATCAAACGGGTGGTGGCCAACCCGGTGGACATCCAGCGCTTCAGCGTGGAGTTTTTCCGCCTGGCCAAATCAGTCAGCGGCGCGACCACCGGTGATCAACAGATCAATTCCATGGGCAACTTCGAACAGTTGCTCAACCTCGGCGCCAGCGACCAGGAACCGGACGCCAACGACGCGCACATCGTCAACATCGTCGACTGGCTGTTCCAATACGCCTTCCAGCAGCGCGCCAGCGATATTCATATCGAGCCGCGGCGTGAGCAGGGCACCGTGCGCTTTCGCATCGACGGTGTGCTGCACAACGTCTATCAATTCCCGCCGCAGGTGACCATGGCAATCGTCAGCCGCCTGAAAAGCCTGGGCCGGATGAACGTTGCGGAAAAACGCAAACCCCAGGACGGCCGAGTGAAAACCAAGACCCCGGATGGGGGTGAGGTCGAGCTGCGCCTGTCGACGTTGCCGACGGCGTTCGGCGAAAAAATGGTCATGCGGATTTTCGACCCGGAAGTGCTGCTCAAGGACTTCGATCAGCTGGGTTTTTCCGCCGAAGACCTGCGCCGCTGGCAGGACATGACTCGCCAGCCCAACGGCATCATCCTGGTCACCGGGCCGACCGGTTCCGGCAAGACCACCACGCTCTATACCACCCTCAAGAAGCTGGCGACGCCCGAGGTTAACCTGTGCACCATCGAGGACCCGATCGAAATGGTCGAGCCGGCGTTCAACCAGATGCAGGTCCAGCACAACATCGACCTGACCTTTGCCGCCGGCGTGCGCGCGCTGATGAGGCAAGACCCGGACATCATCATGATTGGCGAGATCCGCGACCTCGAGACCGCTGAAATGGCGATCCAGGCGGCGCTCACCGGCCACCTTGTGCTGTCGACGCTGCATACCAACGATGCACCCAGTGCCATCAGCCGCCTGCTGGAACTGGGCGTGCCGCACTACCTGATCAAGGCCACGGTGCTCGGCGTCATGGCCCAGCGCCTGGTACGCACCCTTTGTCCGCATTGCAAGGCGCCGCTGGCCCTGGGCGAAGAAGACTGGCAAACCCTGACCAGACCATGGCAGGCACCGCTGCCAGGTAACGCACAGCGCGCCATCGGTTGCCTGGAGTGTCGTGACACCGGCTACCGCGGACGTGCGGGCGTGTATGAAATCATGCAGCTGACCGACGGAATCAAGGCGCTGATCAGTCCCGATACCGACTTGCTGGCGGTGCGCAGGCAGGCCTTCAAGGAAGGCATGCGCAGCCTGCGATTATCCGGGGCACAGAAGGTCGCGGCGGGGCTGACGACCATCGAAGAGGTGCTGCGGGTCACGCCACAGAGCGAGCAGAAGTAATCCTTTTGTGTCTCTTGATGATGCGAGGGCCCGGTTCCGGTTCATATCCATGACCTGCACCGCTACACTTCTGCGGTCGAGAATTCATTGATGCACTCAACAGGGAATTGTTATGCAGATCGGTACCGTGCTCCTGCTTTTTGTCGGCCTGGTGGTCGCCATTCTTTTCATGGGTTTCAAAGTCGTGCCCCAGGGTTACCAATGGACGGTCGAACGATTCGGCCGTTACACCAACACCCTCAAGCCCGGCCTGAACATCATCATTCCGGTCATGGACCGCATCGGCCGCAAAATCAACGTGATGGAAAGCGTGCTGGATATTCCGCCGCAGGAAGTCATCACCGCCGACAATGCCACGGTGCAGATCGATGCGGTGTGCTTCTTCCAGGTGGTCAATACGGCGCAGGCGGCCTATGAGGTCAACAACCTCGAACACGCGATTCGCAACCTCCTGCAGACCAACATCCGTACCGTCCTTGGCTCCATGGAGCTGGATGCGATGCTCAGCCAGCGTGACGGGATCAACGAAAAACTGCTGCGCACCGTCGATGAGGCGACTGCACCGTGGGGCATCAAGATCACCCGAATCGAAATCAAGGACATCAGCCCACCCGCCGACCTGATGGCCGCGATGTCCGGGCAGATGAAGGCCGAGCGGATCAAGCGCGCCCAGATCCTCGAAGCCGAAGGCCTGCGTGCCGCAGCGATCCTGACGGCCGAAGGCAAGAAGCAGGCGCAGATCCTCGAAGCCGAGGGTGGTCGCCAGGCCGCATTCCTCGAAGCGGAAGCCCGGGAGCGTCAAGCCGAAGCCGAAGCCCAGGCCACCAAGGTGGTGTCCGAAGCGATCGCCGGCGGCAACGTGCAGGCGGTCAATTACTTCGTCGCGCAGAAGTACATCGATGCGCTGGGCAAGCTGGCCTCGGCCAACAACAGCAAAGTGATCCTGATGCCGCTTGAGGCCAGTTCGATGATCGGTGCGGTCGGTGGCATCGGCGAAATCGTCAAGGCGACGTTCGATAACAAGAAGGCCTGAGGCATACCATGTGGGCATTCCTGCAAAATCTGTCGTTCTGGGACTGGCTTGCCGTCGGCACGCTGCTGCTGATTCTTGAAGTGTTCGGAGCCGGCGGCTATCTGCTGTGGATCGGCATGGCCGCCGCGGCTGTTGGCGTGCTGACCTTCCTGCTACCGGGGATGTCCTGGGAGGTGCAGTTCCTGCTGTTCGGCTTGTTCTCGATCGCCACGGCGCTGTACTGGTGGCGACGCCAGCGCAGCGCAGTACGCCAGAGTGACGAGCCGAACCTCAACTTGCGAGGGCAGGAGTTGATCGGCAGGACCTTTGTCGTGCACGAAGCGATCGTCGACGGACGCGGCAAGATCAAGGTGGCCGACGGCGTGTGGATGGCCCGCGGACCCGATGCGGACCCCGGCAGTCGGGTGCGGGTGACCGGGCAGCAAGGGGCGATCCTGCTGGTTGAACCTACCGAGTGAGCCACCACGGAACTGGATTGCCAGATTGGCGATCAAACGGGGTAGTTAATCCAGCGGAGTCACCCATCATGCGTTTCAAGTTTGCTGTCGCTACCCTCGCCTTGCTGTCCCTTCCAGTCGGATCGGCGATGGCCGACAGCTTTTGGCGTAACGTCATCTCGTCCGGCGCCACCACCGGTTCGACTTACCTGACGTTCAAGGATCACAAGCTGATTGTCGCGGCTCAAGATGACGCAGGTAGCTTCGTCGCCAGCGACGGCGGCATCCGCGGCCCGTACCTGGAAGCCGCCATGCAGAAAGTCCGCGCCGACAATCCTGGCCTGCAGGCCACGGACATGGAACTGGCGAATGCGATTTTGGCGAAGAATGCCATTGCCTCGGAATAAGCCTGTTGGCTGAACAAAATGCCGCTCCCATGAGCGGCATTTTTTTGCCTGACATAACCTCTGCGTCCCCCGTGACATTCCTCTGTGATGCCCCATGTGCCAAGGGTTTATCAGCGGTAATCATCCACCGGCACGCACGCGCAAAACAGGTTGCGGTCGCCGTACACATTGTCCACCCGATTCACCGCCGGCCAGTATTTGTGCGCCTTGGTATGGGCATCCGGCGTCACCGCCTGCTCGATACTATAGGGCCGCTCCCAAACCCCGGTGATATCGGCCAACGTATGTGGCGCGCCCTTGAGCGGGTTGGCTTCAGCTGGCCAGTTGCCGTTCTGTACCTCGGTGATTTCCGCGCGAATGCTGAGCATCGCACCGATAAAGCGGTCCAGCTCCGCTTTCGATTCGCTTTCGGTAGGCTCCACCATCAAGGTACCGGGCACCGGAAACGACATGGTCGGGGCATGAAAACCGTAGTCCATCAAACGCTTGGCAACGTCCTCCTCACTGATCCCGGTCAACGCTTTCAAGGGGCGCAAGTCGAGAATGCATTCATGCGCAACCCGGTCGTTGCGCCCGGTGTAGAGCACAGGAAAAGCCCCGGACAGATGTTGTGCCAGGTAATTGGCCGCTAAAATCGCCACCTCGCTGGCATCGGCCAACTGTGGCCCCATCATCGCGATATACATCCAGCTGATCGGCAGAATGCTCGCGCTGCCCCAGGGAGCGGCACTCACGGCGTCATTCTGTGGCAGCGGCCCGTCAATCGGCACGACGGGGTGATTGGCCACGAACGGCGCCAGGTGCGCCCGCACGCCGATCGGCCCCATGCCAGGCCCGCCCCCGCCGTGGGGAATGCAAAAGGTCTTGTGCAGGTTCATGTGCGAGACGTCCGCACCAATGTCGGCCGGGCGCGCTAGCCCGACCTGGGCGTTCAGGTTGGCGCCGTCCATGTACACCTGGCCACCCTGGCTGTGGACAACTTCGCAAATTTCGCTGATCCCCTCCTCGTACACACCATGCGTTGAAGGATACGTCGCCATCAGGCAGGCGAGTTTGTCCCCTGCGGCGGCGGCCTTGTCTTTCAGGTCGTCGAGATCGACATTACCTGCCTCGTCGCACTCGACGATTACCACGCGCATCCCGGCCATCTGCGCCGAAGCAGGATTGGTACCGTGGGCCGAAGAGGGAATCAGGCAGATATCCCGCGCGCCCTGCTGCCGGCTCTCATGGTATTTGCGAATCGCCAGTAGCCCGGCGTATTCGCCTTGGGCACCGGAATTGGGCTGCATGCAAATAGCGTCGAATCCGGTGATCGCGCAGAGCCAGCGCTCCAGCTCCTCGATCATCAACGTATATCCCGCCGCCTGCTCCCTCGGCACGAAGGGATGCAGGTTGGCGAACTCGGGCCAGGTGATGGGGATCATTTCACTGGTAGCGTTGAGCTTCATGGTGCAGGAGCCCAACGGGATCATCGACTGGTTGAGCGCCAGGTCCTTGTTCTCCAGCTGCTTGAGGTAGCGCAGCATTTCGGTTTCGCTGTGATGGGCGTTGAACACCGGGTGGCGCAAGTAGGGAGAGGTCCTGAGCAGCGCCTCTGGAATACCGCTCGCCAGGGCTTGCGCGTCCATTTCCTCGACGATGAGCCCATGATCGGCACCCAGGAACACATCGAACAATCGGGCTACGGTAGTTTCATCGCAGGTTTCGTCCAGGCTTAGACCCAGTTGCCCGCGCCCCAGGATGCGCAGGTTGATCTGCGCCGCCCGGGCGCTTTCGATGATCGCCGTCTGGGTACCGCCGACCTCCAGGGTCAGAGTGTCGAAGAAGTGCTGATTGAGACGGATGATGCCGTGGCGCTCAAGTCCCGCAGCCAGGATGCAGGTCAGGCGATGAACCCTTTGGGCGATGCGCTTGAGCCCTTCAGGCCCGTGGTAGACCGCGTAGCAGCTGGCAATGTTGGCGAGCAGGACCTGGGCGGTGCAGATGTTCGAGTTGGCCTTTTCGCGGCGAATATGTTGCTCGCGGGTCTGCAGGGCCATGCGCAAGGCGACGTTACCGCGCGCATCCTTGGACACACCAATGATGCGCCCCGGAATCGCCCGTTTGTACTCTTCGCGACTGGCAAAGAATGCCGCATGGGGCCCGCCGTAGCCCATGGGCACGCCAAATCGCTGGGACGAGCCGAACACCACGTCGGCCCCCAGTTCTCCCGGCGCTGTGAGCATCAGCAGGCTTAACAGGTCGGTCGCGACGCAGGCCAGCGCCTGCTGTGCATGCAAGTGATCAATCAGCGGGCGCAGATCGCGAATTTCGCCATGGGTGTCGGGATATTGCAGCAGCGCGCCGAAGACCTGGTGCTGCCTGAGGTTGTCCACCGAGTCGATGATCAGCTCGAAACCGAAACCTTCTGCGCGGGTCTTCACCACCGAAATAGTCTGCGGATGACAGTTTTCATCGACGAAGAACAGGTTGCTTCGCGACTTGGCCACGCGCTTGGCCAGCGCCATGGCTTCCGCCGCCGCCGTGGCTTCATCCAGCAGCGAGGCATTGGCCAGCTCCAGCCCGGTAAGGTCGATGGTCAGCTGCTGGAAGTTCAGCAGTGCCTCCAGTCGGCCTTGGGCGATCTCGGGCTGATAAGGGGTGTAGGCGGTGTACCAACCGGGATTTTCCAGGACGTTACGCAAAATGACCGGCGGCGTGAGGGTTCCGTGATAGCCCATGCCGATCAGGCTGGTCCAGACCTGGTTTTGCCGGGCATAACCGCGCAGCTTGGCCAACGCCGCTTCTTCGTCGAGTGCGGGGGGCAGATCAAGAGCACGGTTCAGGCGAATACCCGGCGGCACCGTCTGCTCGATCAGCTCGACACGACTACCGATGCCCAGGCTGTCGAGCATGGCTTGCTGCTCGGCGGCATCGGGGCCCAGGTGCCGGCGAAGGAAGGCATTGGGGTCGCGTAACTGGCTCAGGGACGGCAACTGGGACATGACGGGCTCTCTCTTGAGTGGCGCTCGGCGTCGATGTAACACGGTCAAACCAGCATAGCAGGCACCGTCGCGGTGCCCGCGAAGATCAAAAGATCGAAAAAAAGCCCCGACAGGTCGGGGCTTTGGGGAGGTGCTGAACGCTTACTCGCCGATAGCGGCTTTGTAGGCGCCGGCATCGAGCAGCTTGTCCAGGTCAGCCACGTTGCTTGGCTTGAGCTTGAAGATCCAAGCGCCGTACGGGTCGGTGTTGAGCAACTCGGGCGAACCGCCCAGCTCTTCGTTGACTGCAATCACTTCACCGGCAATCGGGGAATAGATGTCCGAAGCGGCCTTCACCGACTCGACTACCCCCGCCTGATCTTCAGCGGCGAAGACTTTACCGACTTCAGTCAGCTCGACGAACACTACGTCACCCAGGGCTTCCTGAGCGTGGTCGCTGATGCCCACGGTAACGGTGCCATCGGCTTCAAGACGGGCCCATTCGTGACTTTCGGCAAAACGCAGGTCGGCAGGGATATTGCTCATTTCTGTGTCCTCGGGAATAAATATCAGCGGTCAGTGCCCGCCAAAAAAGTTAGATCAAGGTTTTGCCATGGCGTACGAAGGTCGGTTTGACCACTCGAACCGGGTACCACTTGCCACGGATTTCCACTTCGGCGCGGTCGGCAGTGGCCATCGGCACGCGCGCCAGTGCAATCGACTTGCTAAGCGTAGGAGAGAAACTACCACTGGTGATCTCTCCTTCGCCAACATCGGCTATGCGAACGACCTGATGAGCGCGAAGTACCCCACGCTCTTCCAGCACCAGGCCGACCAGTTTGTGTTGAATGCCACCGGCCCGCTCGGCTTCCAGGGCCGCGCGGCCGACGAACTGGCGACTGGCCGGTTCCCAGGCAATGCTCCAGGCCATGTTCGAAACCAGGGGCGAAACCTCCTGATCGATGTCCTGACCGTAAAGGTTCATGCCGGCTTCAACCCGCAACGTGTCGCGTGCACCCAGGCCGATCGGCGAAATGCCCGCGCCAACCAGGTCGTTGAAGAAGCCCGGCGCCTGACTGGCGGGCAGGACAATTTCCAGCCCGTCTTCACCGGTATAGCCGGTGCGGGCGATGAACCAGTCACCATCGCTGCGACCTTCAAACGGTTTGAGCAGCTGGATCAGGTTGCCACGGGACTGGGAGACGAGTTCGCATATCTTGTGTCGAGCCTGGGGGCCCTGGATGGCCAGCATGGCCAGTTCCGAGCGCTCAACCAGTTGCACATCGAACCCGTCGAGATGCGCCTGCATCCAGGCCAGGTCCTGGTCGCGAGTGGAAGCGTTGACCACCAACCGATAACCGTCCTCGAGTCGATAGACCAACATGTCATCGACGATGCCGCCCCGCTCGTTGAGCATGGTGCTGTACAAGGCACGGCCGGGGCTGTGCAGTCGCTCGACATCATTGGCCAGCAAATACTGGAGCCAGGCCTTGGCCTGGGGGCCGTTGATATCGATCACGGTCATGTGGGATACATCGAAAACCCCGCAATCGCGGCGCACCTGGTGGTGTTCCTCGACCTGCGAGCCGTAATGCAGGGGCATATCCCAACCGCCAAAATCGACCATCTTCGCGCCGAGGGCGAGATGAAGGTCATACAGAGGCGTACGCTGTCCCATGGGTTTCTCCTTCCGGGCGTGGCGAAGGTGCGGGCAAGTTCTGCATGGGCTGAAAGCCTTGAATTAGAGGGCTTTGAGCCGATTTCAGCGACCAGAGCTGTAGGACATGCCGCACCGAATGCCGCGCATTGTAGCTGCAAGGTGTAGGACTGGCACCTAGGCGTTTCGATGCGCCGAGCGTCTGATCAATCCGATGACCGGTAACAGCCCTACCATAACCAGCGTCAGCGCCGGCAAGGAAGCCCTCGCCCACTCGCCCTCGCTGGTCATTTCAAAGATCCGCACCGCCAGCGTGTCCCAGCCAAACGGGCGCATCAGCAGGGTCGCGGGCATTTCCTTGAGCACGTCGACGAATACCAGCAAGGCAGCGCTCAAGGTCCCCGGGAGCAATAACGGCAGATACACCTTGAAAAACAGTCGCGGGCCACTGACGCCGAGGCTACGTGCCGCTTCGGGCAAAGATGGCCGTATACGCGCCAGGCTGCTTTCCAGGGGGCCGTAGGCCACGGCTATGAATCGCACCAGGTAGGCCAGCAACAATGCACACAGGCTGCCCAGTAGCAGCGGCTTGCCCGCCCCGCCCAGCCAACCGGACAGCGGAATCACCAGTTCGCGATCCAGATAACTGAATGCCAGCATGATCGACACCGCCAGAACCGACCCGGGCAAGGCGTATCCCAGATTGGCCAGGCTTACGCCGGAACGAATTGCCCGGGTCGGCGCCAGGCGGCGGGCGAATGCCAGCACCAGCGCGACGCTGACGGTAATCAACGCAGCCATGGCGCCCAGATACAGGGTATGAACGATCAGCCCGGCGTAGCGCTCATCGAGGTCCAGGCGCCCCCGCTGCCAAAACCACACGACCAGTTGCAGCATGGGGATGACGAAGGCGCAGGCGAACACCAGCCCGCACCAACTCATGGCGGCGACCGCCTTGAAGCCGCGCAGGTGATAAAGCGCCTTGACCCGCGGCCGCTCGTTGCTCGCCCGGTTGGCGCCACGGGCCCGTCGCTCGCCGTACAGCACCACCATCACTACCAGCAGCAACAGGCTGGCCAACTGAGCCGCCGTGGACAGGCTGAAGAATCCATACCAGGTCTTGTAGATAGCTGTCGTGAACGTATCGAAGTTGAACACCGACACGGCCCCGAAATCCGCCAGGGTCTCCATCAGGGCCAACGCCACGCCGGCGCAGATCGCCGGGCGAGCCATGGGCAGTGCCACCCGCCAGAACGCCTGCCACGGGGACTGACCAAGGACGCGCGCGGCTTCCATCAAGCCTTTGCCCTGGGCCAGAAACGCAGTGCGCGCCAACAGGTAAACGTAGGGATAAAACACCAGCACCAGAACCAGGATAACGCCACCGGTCGAGCGCACTCGCGGCAGCCGCAGCCCGGTGCCGAACCATTCACGCAGCAAGGTTTGCACGGGACCGGCGAAATCCAGCAACCCGACGAAGACAAAGGCCAGCACGTACGCAGGGATCGCGAACGGCAGCATCAGCGCCCAATCCAGCCAACGACGCCCGGGAAACTCACAGAGGCTGGTGAGCCAGGCCAGGCTGACGCCCAGCAACGTAACGCCGACCCCGACGCCGACCACCAGGGTCAGCGTATTGCCCAGCAGCCGCGGCATCTGGGTGTCCCAGAGGTGGGACCAGATCTGAAAATCGATGCTCTTCCATGACAACAGCAAGACACTGAGGGGCAGCAGGACCAGCGCAGCGATGGCGAAGACCAGGGGATACCAGCGGCGTTGGGCGGGGTGGGCCAAGGAAGCGCTCTCGCGGGAAAATCGTGCAGTGTAGGGAAAACGCAAAAAGATCGCAGCCTCCCGCAGCGCCTACATTGGGATTATGTACACCCTGTAGGAGCTGCCGGAGGCTGCGATCTTTTGATCTTTAAAGAACCAGACTCAGTTCCAGCCAGCCCGATCCATCATCCGGATCGCTTCCGCCTGACGCTTGCCGGCAATTTCCACCGGCAAGGTGTCGGCGACAAACTTGCCCCAGCTCGCCACTTCAGCGGACGGCGGCACAGCCGGGTTGGCCGGGAATTCCTGGTTCACGTCGGCGAAGATTTTTTGCGCTTCAGGGGTCGTCATCCATTCCACCAGCGCCTTGGCCGCCTCCGGGTGTGGCGCATGCTTGGTCAGACCGATACCCGACAGGTTGACGTGCACCCCGCGATCCCCCTGGTTAGGCCAGAACAGCTTTACCGCCAGGTCCGGCTTCTGCTTGTGCAGGCGGCCGTAGTAGTAGGTGTTGACGATGCCCACATCGCATTGGCCGGCGTTGATCGCTTCCAGCACGGCGATGTCATCGGAGAAAACATCGGTGGACAGGTTGTTCACCCAGCCCTTGAGGATCTGCTCGGTTTTGTCGGCGCCATGGACTTCGATCATGGTCGCGGTCAGGGACTGGTTGTATACCTTTTTTGCCGTGCGAAGGCACAGGCGCCCTTCCCAGTTCTTGTCGGCCAGGCCTTCATAGGTGGTCAACTCGCCGGGTTTCACTCGCGTCGTCGAATAGGCAATGGTCCGCGCTCGCAGGCTCAGGCCGGTCCAGGCGTGAGCGGAGGAGCGGTACTGCAAGGGGATGTTGGCGTCGATCACTTTGGAGGTGAACGGTTGCAGGATGCCCATCTGCTCCGCTTGCCAGAGGTTGCCGGCATCGACGGTGAGCAGCAGGTCGGCCGTGGCATTCTCGCCTTCGGCCTTGATCCGCTGCATCAGCGGCGCTTCCTTGTCGGTGATGAATTTGACCTGCACCCCGGTTTTTGCGGTGTAGGCATCAAAAACCGGTTTGATCAGCTCGTCGATACGCGACGAGTAAACCACTACCTCATCGGCAGCCTGGGCGATGGTGCTGCCGATCAGGGTCAGGGCGAGTGCGGTCAGTAGACGCTTCGGTGCCAACATGGGAGCAGTCTCTCGATTGAAGTGTGAGGCGAAATGATAAGGACTCACATTCGCCTTCTCAATCGATGAGTGGGTGGAGGAGTTACCAGATGTTGCATGGCTTGGGATTTTGTTGAATGAGCCGACCCCTCGCGAGCAACCCCGCTCTCTTGTAGGAGCTGCCGAAGGCTGCGATCTTTTGATTTTTGCTTTTCAGCGAACCAAACACATTCAAGATCAAAAGATCGCAGCCTTCGGCAGCTCCTACAAGATCTTGGCCTTCGCCCCAACCAAAGGTTCAGATCTTGGCCAGCGCCGGCAGATCCCCGGTCAACCCCAGCGCCTCGCGCACGAACAGCGCCTTCGCCTCGGGCATCTGGTCCACCAGCTTCAACCCGGCATTGCGCAACCAGCGCACCGGCAATGGATCGGCCTGGAACAAACGTTCAAAGCCTTCCATCGCCGCCATCAGCGCCAGGTTGTGGGGCATGCGCCGACGCTCGTAGCGGCTCAAAACCTTAGGGTCCGCCAGGCGCTCGCCGCGCTCGAGCGCTTGCAGCAGGACCTCCGCCAGTACCGCTGCATCGAGGAACCCCAGGTTCACGCCCTGGCCAGCCAGCGGGTGAATGGTGTGTGCTGCATCGCCAATCAATGCCAGGCCTTCAGCGACATAGCGTTTGGCATGGCGCTGGCGTAACGGCACGCATACGCGTGGATCGGCACCCAGCACGGTGCCGAGTCGACCTTCGAAGGCCCGCTCCAGTTCGCGACAGAAACCTTGTTCGTCCAGCGCCATCAGCCGCTCGGCTTCGCCGGGGGTGGTCGACCACACAATCGAGCACCAATCCTGCTGACCGTCGCGTTCCAACGGCAGGAAGGCCAGGGGGCCATGGTCGGTGAAGCGTTGCCAGGCGGTCATCTGATGTGAGTTGGAGCTGCGCACGCTGGTGACGATCGCGTGGTGCAGGTAATCCCACTCGCGTGTGGCCATGCCGGTCAGGCGCCGTACCGCCGAATTGGCGCCATCGGCAGCGATCACCAGGGGTGCGCGCAACGTGCGACCGTCGGCCAGGGTCAGCAGCCAGTCATCCCCGGAACGACGCATCTGCTCCAGGCGTGCATTGGCCAGCAGGCCAAGGTCACAGTCGTGCAGGCGATCGAGCAAGGCATCCTGAACCACGCGGTTTTCGACAATGTGCCCAAGCACTTCGGCGTGAACACTGGCCGCCGAGAAGTGAATCTGCCCGGTGCCACTGCCGTCCCATACGTGCATGTCGGTGTAGGGGCTGGTGCGCCGGCTTGCGATGCCATCCCAAACACCCAGACGCTCCAGAATCCGCTGGCTGGCGGCCGACAGGGCACTCACTCGCGGCTCGAACGGCGCCTGGTTGTCGAAGGGTTTGACGCTCATGGGGCTGCCGTCCAGCAGCAGCACTTCCAGCCCGCTGCCCTGTAACGCCAGCGCCAGGGCACTGCCGACCATTCCGGCCCCGACAATCAGCAGATCTGCGCGCATTTCCATGCTTATGCCTGTCTCGCTTGCGGCTTGAGCCGCACATAAAGGGTTTTGCCGACCCGCGCCACCAAATGGCCGGCGCCGTCATGAATATCGACCTGCAACTGCGGCAGGTATTTTTTGCCATCGGCCGTTTGCCGGCGGATCTCATCGAGCAAGGTATCGTCAATGGTGAAGCGGGCGAATACCGGGCCCTTGCCGGGCACAATGAAATCGATATCGGCGGCCTTGTCCCAGACGATGTACCGGTGACCGAGGTTCTCCATCAGCATCAACATGAAAAACGGATCGACCATCGAATACAGGCTGCCGCCGAACTGGGTCCCGACATAATTGCGGTTGTACCAGCCCAGCCCCATGCGCACCCGCACGTCACGAAAGTCATCGCTGATGTGCTGCACACGGACGCCGGCACCGAGGTACGGCGGGTACAGGGTCATCGCCCAACGCATCAGCCGTGCCTTGCCAAAATTTTTGCTCAACCAGTCAAGCATCGGGACGGGTACCCAGTCCCATGGCCTGCCGGGCGAACCAGCGCTTGGCCGGCGGCAGCAGGTCCAGGCCCAGCAGGCCGAGATTGCGACCCAGGGAAACCAGTGGCTGGGTGCTGCCGAACAAGCGAGTGACCTGGTCCGAGAAGCCGACCGTCAAGTTTTGATCCAGGCGCTGACGCTCGCGGTAAGCCTGCAGGGTGGCGAAATCGCCGGGGGCTTTTGCGCTCGCCAGCAGCGCATCGGCCAGGGCCTGGGCATCACGCAGCGACAGGTTGAAACCCTGGCCGGCAATCGGGTGCAGGCTATGTGCCGCATTGCCGAGAATTGCCAGGTGCGGACGCACCTGTTCCTCGGCCTCAATCAGCGTCAAAGGGTACAGATGTCGCGCACCGACCTGCTTGAGGGTGCCAAGGCGATAACCGAAAACACCCTGCAGCTCACTGAGGAATGCACGCTCGTCCAGCGCCGCCAGGCGCTGCGCGTCCATACCCTGGCGCGTCCAGACCAGGGCGCAGCGGTTGTCCGGCAATGGCAGCAATGCCATCGGGCCGTCGTCGGTGAAACGCTCGAACGCCACGCCGTTATGGGATTCACTCGGGGTGATGTTGGCAATCAGCGCGCTCTGGTTGTACGGACGCTTGCGGATGCCCACGCCCAATTGCTCGCGAAGCCCGGAGCGACCACCATCAGCGAGCACGGCGAGGTCGCATTCCAAAGTGGTTTCATCGTTGAGGGTCAGGCGATAACCATCGGTCAGCGGCTCCATGGCGGTGACTTCAGCCGGGCAGCGCCAGGTGATGACGTCCTTGTCCAGCGCTTGCCAAAGGCACTGGCCAAGCCAGGCGTTCTCCACCACATAACCCAGCGCCGGCACGCCCTCCTCCATCGCGGACAGGCGCGCGGTAGAGAAGCGACCGCGGTCAGAGACGTGGATCTGCTTGATCGGCTCGGCGCGGCGGGTAATCTCCTGCCACACGCCCAGCCGTTGATAAATCTGTCGGGCGCCGTAGGACAGCGCCGAGGAACGCGCATCATAGCTTGGCTGGTAGGTGTCGCCGGGCGCGAAGGGCTCGATCAGCACGATCTTCCAGCCACGGGCCTTGGCTCCTGCCTGCAACGCCAAGGCCAGACTGGCGCCGACCAGGCCACCCCCGATGATTGCCAGGTTTGCCCGACTCATGCCGCTTGTGCCCGTGCGGCAGCCATCAAGGCCTCGATCTCGGCGACCGTCTTCGGTACGCCTCTGGTCAGGATTTCACAACCGGTCTTGGTCACCACCACGTCGTCCTCGATGCGCACGCCAATGCCGCGCCATTTTTTCGCAACTTTCTGATTGTCCGCGGCAATGTAGATCCCCGGTTCCACCGTCAGGGCCATGCCGACTTCCAGCACCCGCCACTCGCCGCCAACCTTGTACTCGCCGACATCATGCACATCCATGCCCAGCCAATGCCCGGCGCGGTGCATGTAGAAAGCCTTGTAGGCTTCGCTGGCAATCAGCTCATCGACATCGCCCTGCAGCAGACCCAACTCCACCAGGCCCGAGGTGATCACCCGGACCGTAGCTTCGTGCGCCTGATTCCAGTGTTTGTTTGGTGCTATTTCGGCGAACGCGGCTTCCTGGGAAGCCAGCACCAGTTCATATATCGCCTTCTGTTCAGCCGAATACTTGCCATTCACCGGCCAGGTGCGGGTGATGTCGCTGGCGTAGCAGTCAATCTCGCAACCGGCGTCGATCAGCACCAGATCGCCATCCTTGAGCAGCGCGTCGTTCTGCTGGTAGTGCAGGATGCAGGTGTTGCGCCCGGCGGCGACGATCGAGCCGTAAGCCGGCATCTTCGCCCCGCCTTTGCGGAACTCGTAGTCCAGCTCGGCTTCCAGGCTGAATTCGTATAGCCCTGGGCGACTGGCCTGCATCGCACGGATATGCGCCTGGGCGGAAATCCGTGCGGCCTCGCGCATCACCTTCACTTCTGCCGCCGATTTATACAGGCGCATGTCGTGCAGCAGATGATCCAGGGCAACGTATTCGTTCGGCGGCTGGGCGCCCAGGTGGGCCTTGGAGCGGATCACATTGATCCAGTCCATCAGGTGCCGATCGAATTCCGGATTGCTGCCCATGGCCGAATACACCCGGTCGCGCCCTTCGATCAGGCCCGGGAGGATGTCGTCGATGTCGGTAATGGGAAACGCATCGTCGGCGCCAAAGTCGCGGATCGCGCCTTCCTGACCCGCACGCAGGCCGTCCCACAACTCGCGTTCGGCATTGCGTTCACGGCAGAACAGAATGTACTCGCCATGTGACCGCCCAGGCATCAGCACCAGCACGGCCTGGGGCTCGGGAAAACCGCTCAGGTACTGGAAGTCGCTGTCCTGACGGTAGACGTGCTCCACGTCACGATTGCGAATGGCCACCGCTGCAGCGGGCAGGATGGCAATGCTGTTGGGCTCCATCTGCGCCATCAGGGCCTTGCGGCGACGGCTGTATTCCGATTTCGGGATATGAATCATGGGCAGATGGCTTTCCCTGGCAAACGATTAATGCAGTGACGGCTTGGCGGCAGCCGGCGCATCCGGCTTCCTGGTTTCGGAGAACAGCAGCAGCGGTGCTACTCGCAGGTACTCCATCACTTCCATGTAATCGCTTTCGCCGTCGTCGGATTCTTCCAGGGCGTCCTGCACCTGGGAAATGGCTGCCAGATCCTGTAACACTTCTGTGGCTTCGGTGCTCAGCATGCTGCTGTCACGGCAGTTCAAGCCAAAACCGCTGAGGAAACCCTGGCACCATTGGCCCAGCGCGGCGGCGCGGTCAGCCAGTGGTTCGTCATCAGTCGGCAGCAGCAGAACGACGGTAACGTCGTCGCCGGTGAGCTCGCCCTTGACCATCTCCTGCAAGCCGATCAAGGCGTTGCGGACGTTATCCTGAGGCTCGCTTTCCAGCAGCTCGGCGGCATCGATCAGCCACTCGTCGGCATTGAAGCCGGCACCGGCGCAGCTACGGCCGAGCAACAGCCCGTGCAGCTCAGCGGGAGAGACGTTATGCCCGCTGGAAGTCAGCAGGGTGGCGAAGGCTTGGTACGGGGAATTCTGAATGGGCATGGGCAGCTAGGCGCCAGACGGCGCAATGTCTAGAATGAAGGCCTTGTATCCTACATCGACTCCTCTGTAGGAGCGAGCTTGTTCCGGGCGGCGATCCGACGATGGTCGCAAACGATAACGCGGTGTGCGTGACACCCCCGCAGCGTTCTCGGGTTCACCGTCGGATCGCCGCCCCGACCAAGCTCGCTCCTGCAGTCCGACACCCATCAGACAGTGAAGACAATGGAAGACACCGACCTGCAAGCGCTGATGGCCAGACTCGAGTTGTTAATTAACCGGGTCGAGCAACTAAAGAGCCAAAACGGACTCCTATTAGCTCAGGAAAAGACCTGGCGCGAGGAACGCGCGCACCTCATTGAAAAAAATGAAATCGCTCGGCGTAAGGTCGAATCGATGATTTCGCGCCTCAAGGCCCTGGAGCAAGACTCATGAGTTCAAGCAATAGCGTTACCGTGCAGATCCTCGATAAAGAGTATTCGATCATCTGCCCCCAGGAAGAGCGCAGCAACCTGGTGAGCGCCGCCCGTTACCTGGACGGCAAGATGCGCGAGATCCGCAGCAGCGGCAAAGTCATCGGTGCCGATCGCATTGCCGTGATGGCCGCGCTGAACATCACGCACGACCTCCTGCACAAGGAAGAACGCCCGGATGTACAGGCCAGCGGCTCGACCCGGGAGCAGGTTCGCGACCTGCTCGATCGTGTCGATCTGGTGCTCGCTACCGATCCGGACGTCACCAAGGGCTGATTCGTGCGACTGCTTGGGGTATACTCGCATCACTCCCTGGGGTGCTTGCCAGTTGACCACGTCCCTGAGCCGATTCGCACTACCCTGGAGGTTGCACGTTGGGCTGGTGTGCATGTCCGCTAGACGGAAAGCCTTAAAGCCTACTGCATCTTCCACCTTGAACTTTCGGGTTCAAGGGCTAAGTCAGCAGCGGTTCATCCGGGGAGCCTGATTCCAGTCCGATGCCGGTTTCGTTACCGGCATCGGCTTTTTTACGGGTACGATTTAGTCACCCGACCCGCGAGCCCGAATCCATGACCGAACCTGCGCTGCTGCCCCGCCCGCAACTTCGACGCATGCTGCGCAAGGCTCGCCGCGCACTGACTCCCAGTCAACAGCGCCAGGCCGCTCGCGGGCTGTATAGGCAACTGGCCCAGCATCCGCTGTTTCGCCGCGCAAAACATATCTCGCTCTACTTGCCCACCGACGGTGAAATTGATCCGCGCCTGCTGCTGCGTGCGGCTCAGCAAAGGGGCAAGGTGACGTACCTGCCAGTGCTCAGCGCCTGGCCACGAACGCGCATGGTGTTCCAGCGAATTCGCCCCGGGGAAAAACTCAAGCCCAACCGCTTCCGCATCCTCGAGCCCCGAGCCAACCTCGCTTCGCAGCGCAAAGTCTGGACGCTTGACCTGGTCCTGCTGCCATTAGTCGGTTTTGACGACGTCGGCGGACGCCTGGGCATGGGTGGCGGTTTTTATGACAGGAGCCTGGCGTATCTGGCACGCCGCAAAAGCTGGCGCAAGCCGACGCTGCTGGGGCTGGCTCATGAATGTCAGAAAGTCGAGCGACTGGCTCAAGCGAGCTGGGATGTGCCGCTGCAGGGAACGGTAACGGACAGGGGCTGGTATTTCGCAGGTATCGCACCGTAGGAGCAAAGCTTGCTCACGATAGCGATCTTTCAGCAGATGGATGTTGAATGTGACGCCGCCGTCGCGAGCAAGCTTTGCTCCTACAGGTGCGGCGTCCGGAAATCAGATCAGCGCTTGAAGGCCGACGGCTGTTGTTGCTGGGTCAATTCCATAGGAGCGTCAGTCTTGTTGCTCCACAGACTTTGGGCATAACCGGTGGTCACGACGCCGAGGCCGAACAAAATAACCAAAATCCATAGTAAATCCGGTTTGCGTTTCATCGATTGCCCCCCAAAGGCATATCAACACGATGACAGCAGCGGTTTCCGTTGTAGGCCGTGCAGCAGCGTCAAGCTAAGAAGGCCGGCATTTTGCGACAACGGGACCCTACACGCAAACGCTGGCGTCAACCGACTGTCGGTTTGTCATAAAATTGCCCGACAACTTGCCCACTCACTTCGCAAGGAGCAAAACCATGGCCTATTGGCTGATGAAATCCGAGCCCGACGAACTGTCCATAAAGGACCTGGCAAAGTTGGGCACAGCGCGCTGGGACGGGGTTCGCAACTATCAGGCGCGCAATTTCCTGCGGGCCATGGCGGTGGGCGACGAGTTTTTCTTCTACCACTCCAGCTGCCCGGAACCGGGGATCGCCGGGATCGGCAGGATCATTGAAGCCGCATACCCGGACCCTACCGCCCTGGAGCCTGAAAGCCATTACTACGACCCGAAGGCCACGGCCGAGAAAAACGCCTGGAGCGCGATTGATGTCGCCCATGTGGAGACGTTTGCCAAGGTGTTGAAGCTGGACTACCTGAAACAGCAGGCGGCGCTGGCCGAGATGCCGCTGGTGCAGAAAGGCTCGCGGCTGTCGGTGATGCCGGTTACCCCTGAGCAATGGGCGGCGGTGATTGCTTTGCGCTAATGCACAAAAGATCGCAGCCTGCGGCAGCGCCTACAGGCGTTCGCGCTCACAGACAGGAACTGCCGCTGGCTGCCATTTTTTGAGGTTTAAATCAGACAAAGAAAGGCTTACTGGATAATAAGGTTGTTGAACAACAGATCCTCAACCACCGGCTTGCCCGTCTCGTCATTCATGATTTGCTGGGTCTGCTTCAAGGCTTCCTGGCGCAGTTTCTCCTTGGCCTCCACATTGTTCATCGCCTCAGTCGTCTGCTGCGCGAACAACGCCACCAGCTGATTGCGAATCAACGGCTCGTTGGCCTTCACCAGCTTGGTCGCCTCATCCCCTGTGACGCGCAAGGCGACATCCGCCTTGTAGACCTTGAGCTTGGGCGTGCCGTCCAGGCCGTAGTTGCCCACAAATGGCGGGGTCAGGGTGATGTAGTTGACCTTCGGCGCTACTTCTTCCTTGGCTTCTTCGGCCATCGCTGCCACCGGCAGACACAGGGCCAGCATCAATACGGTCCACGCTTTCACAATTCGCTCCTTATCCGGTTTGCGGCCTCTAGCATAACGACCCGCTGCGTCAGCACAAGCTTATGGCTGACTATCAGGGCGAGGCATGCTCGTTGACCCGTTGACTCACACACCTACACTTATCGGCCATCACTCCCAAAGGAATAGCCCTGATGAAAGCCGTGCTGTGCAAAGCCTTCGGCCCTGCCGAATCGCTGGTGCTGGAAGACGTCGCCAGCCCTGTCGCAAAAAAGAATGAAATCCTGCTGGACGTGCACGCCGCCGGGGTCAATTTCCCGGACACGCTGATCATCGAGGGCAAATACCAGTTCAAGCCGCCCTTCCCGTTTTCCCCTGGTGGCGAGGCGGCTGGCGTAGTGAGTGCGGTCGGTGAAAAAGTCAGCCATTTGAAGGTCGGTGACCGCGTCATGGCCTTGACCGGCTGGGGCAGTTTCGCCGAGCAGGTGGCAGTGCCAGGCTATAACGTGTTGCCGATTCCGCCGTCGATGGACTTCAACACCGCCGCTGCGTTCAGCATGACCTACGGCACTTCAATGCACGCCCTCAAGCAAAGGGGCAGCCTGCAGCCGGGTGAAACCCTGCTGGTGCTGGGCGCCTCCGGAGGGGTCGGCCTGGCCGCCGTGGAAATCGGCAAAGCCATGGGCGCACGGGTGATCGCCGCCGCCAGCAGCGCGGAAAAGCTTGCAGTGGCCAAGGCGGCCGGCGCAGATGAGCTGATCAACTACAGCGAAACCAGCCTCAAGGATGAGGTCAAACGCCTGACCGATGGCCAGGGCGCCGACGTGATCTACGACCCGGTCGGCGGCGACCTGTTCGACCAGGCCATCCGCGCCATCGCCTGGAACGGCCGCCTGCTGGTAGTGGGTTTTGCCAGTGGGCGCATTCCGGAACTGCCGGTGAACCTTGCGTTGCTCAAGGGCGCAGCGGTAGTCGGGGTGTTCTGGGGCTCGTTTGCCCAACGCCAGCCGCAAGACAATGCGGCGAACTTCCAGCAGCTGTTTGGCTGGTTCGCTGAAGGCAAATTGAAGCCTCTGGTGTCGCAGGTGTATCCGCTCAGCAATGCGGCACAGGCAATCAATGACCTTGGACAGCGCAAGGCGGTCGGCAAGGTGGTGGTGCAAGTTCGCTAAAGCTCTGGAGCGGTCTGGCCTGGACCCACCCCGTCCAGGTCAACTCCTCAGCCGGACTTCCTCCATGAATCGATTCGCGAACTGCTTCCTGCATAGGTTACGGGCCGAAAACCCGAAAAAGAACGTGATGACTTCCGGTACGCACGCAGGACATGTCCCATAAAACCTGGCTAAAACGTGCGCCCGAGTGCCTGAGCGCGGCCAAAGTAATCTTTCCTGCAACGTCCTTCACTTATGTCTGAGCGACATGTTCGTAAAAGAACATGCGATCTCGAACATTTCCGCTGTTTGGTCGATGGCTACCGGTGCTATTTTCGGTAACGAAACTGTAACATTCGCATCCGCAGTCAAAACAAGAATCTGGAGCTCTTGAATGTTTGCTTTCTTTCGTCCTGCCGCGCATCAGGCTCCTTTGCCTGAAGACAAAATAGACAGTGCCTACCGACGCCATCGCTGGCAGATCTTTGCCGGTATCTTTATCGGCTACGCCGGATACTACCTGCTGCGCAAAAACTTCTCATTGGCCATGCCCTACCTGATCGAAGAGGGTTACACCCGCGGCGAGCTGGGCCTGGCGCTGTCTGCCATCGCCATTGCCTATGGCCTGTCGAAATTCCTGATGGGCATCGTCTCCGACCGCTCGAACCCGCGCTTCTTCCTGCCGTTCGGGCTACTGGTGTCGGCCGGGGTCATGTTCATTTTTGGTTTCGCGCCATGGGCGACGTCCAGTGTGACCATTATGTTCATCCTGCTGTTCATCAACGGCTGGGCCCAGGGCATGGGCTGGCCGCCGAGTGGCCGGACCATGGTCCACTGGTGGTCGCAAAAGGAACGCGGCGGCGTGGTGTCGCTGTGGAACGTGGCGCACAACGTCGGCGGCGGTTTGATCGGCCCGCTGTTCCTGCTGGGCATGGGCCTGTTCAACGACTGGCATGCGGCCTTCTATGTGCCTGCAGCCGTAGCCTTGGCCGTGGCGGTATTTGCCTTTGCCACCATGCGCGATACGCCACAATCGGTCGGCCTGCCGCCCATCGAGAAGTACAAGAACGATTATCCGGAAGGCTACGACGCCAGCCATGAAGAAGAATTCAGCGCCAAGGAAATCTTCGTCAAGTACGTGTTGCGCAACAAAATGCTCTGGTACATCGCCTTGGCCAACGTCTTCGTCTACCTGCTGCGCTACGGCGTGCTGGACTGGGCACCGACCTACCTCAAGGAAGCCAAGGGTTTCACCGTTGATAAAACGTCGTGGGCGTACTTCTTCTATGAGTGGGCCGGTATCCCGGGCACGCTGTTGTGCGGCTGGATGTCGGACAAGATCTTCCGCGGCAACCGCGGCCTGACCGGCATGGTGTTCATGGCACTGGTGACCGTGGCCACTCTGGTGTATTGGCTGAACCCGGCTGGCAACCCGACCGTCGACATGATCGCGCTGGTTTCGATCGGCTTCCTGATCTACGGCCCGGTCATGCTGATCGGCCTGCAGGCACTGGAACTGGCGCCGAAGAAGGCAGCCGGTACGGCAGCGGGCTTTACCGGCCTGTTTGGCTACCTGGGTGGATCGGTGGCGGCCAGTGCGGCGATGGGCTACACCGTGGACCACTTCGGCTGGGACGGCGGCTTCGTGCTATTGATCGGCGCGTGCCTGCTGGCCATGGCCTTCCTGGCACCCACGCTGTGGCACAAGCAAGTGGCCAGTCAGAGCCGCGAAGCGGTCGCCTGATCCACTGAGGACTTGCAGCGCTTGAGCCGCGCCTCCAGATTTCGGTCTGGCATGGCGTGGCTACGCAGGGCGTGGGCGGTCTGCTCGACGTAATCGCGAGTAGTGCCGTAGCGCCCGCAAGCATTTTCGAATACCTGACTCAGCACGTGGTCCGGCAAGTTGCCGGCGTAGCTGGGCAAGTGTCGCTCCAACACGAACCCCAATGCCTGGACCTGACTTCCGTCTTCGAGACGGCAGTTGAGCCAGTGTGGGCGATAGGAAGGGAATGGCATTTCGCGCTGCCAGAGCGCATACAGCGAGGCATCCAGCTGTTCTTCCGGCAGGCGATAGGCGAAGCCGCTGCAGGAGCCGCCGCGATCCAGGCCAAACACCAGCCCGGGCACTTCAGGCGTGCCGCGATGTTCGTGCGACCACAGGTACAAACCGCGATGATAGCCATGCACCCGACCGCGTACCCGCTCTACAGCCGGGCACTCGGGCCGCCAGATCAAGGAACCGTAAGCGAACAGCCATACCGGCCCACCTTTGTGGCGCGCCATGGTGGACTGCATTGAGCTGAGCAATTGTTCGTGAGTGAGCTGCGGCCCCAGATCGAGCCGCGGAGGGTAAGCCAGATTCAAAAAAGCAGATTCAATGGCGCTCATGGCGATTAGCGTTCAGCTCCCCGCGAGTGAAGAATTACTTAATAGAACGCACCGCTGTAACAATAAGGCACATATGTTTTAAGGCAATTTAAGTGCCATGGCAGAGTTCTTAAATAATTGCCTTAATGAGATATAACCTACCGGTATTTACAGTTTTCTATAAATACCGATCAGCTATATAGGGAGATATAAGCAAGCTAACCGTAGGAGCTGCCGCAGGCTGCGATCTTTTGATTTTCAAAACAGAGTCAAAAGATCGCAGCCTGCGGCAGCTCCTACAAGGGCAAGGTCAAATCGCAGGTCAAGATCGAGAATCAAGATCGCGGCGCATACGCAAATACATCCGCACGCATCTGATGCGCATCCATCCCGGCTTCTACCAGCGCGTCCAGCGTGCCGTACACCATCGCTGGCGAGCCACTCGCGTAGACATGCAACGGCTTCAGGTCGGCGAAGTCCTCGCAGACCGCCTCATGCAGCATGCCGCAACGCCCTTGCCAGCCGCATTGATCGCTCACGACTTTATGCAGAAACAGGTTGGGCAGCTTCAGCCATTCATCCCAGTGCTCGATTTCATAGAAATCTTCAGGCCGACGCACGCCCCAATACAGGTGGACCGGATGCTTGAAACCTGCGGCTCGACAGTGCTCGATCAGGCTGTGAATCTGGCCCATGCCGGTTCCCGCAGCGATCAGCACCAGCGGGCCGTCGGGCAACTCCGCCAGGTGGGTGTCGCCAAATGGCATCTCGATGCGCACCATCGCCTTGCGTTGCAGCTGATCTATCAGGCTCAGCGCACTGCTTTCGCGCGCCAGCACGTGTATTTGCAGATCCCGGCCCGAATGAGGCGCCGAGGCCAGGGAAAAGGCCGACTTCTCGCCATTCTCCCGCTCGATCATCAGATACTGCCCGGCGTGATAGCGCGGCGGCTTGCCGGCAGGCGCTCGCAAGCTGACGCGCCAGGTGTCGCCACCCACGTCCCGGCACTCAATGACCTGACACGCCAAGCTACGCACAGGTAATTCTCCCAGCGAGAGCACGCCATCCCACAGCACGACGCAGTCTTCCAGCGGCTGCGCAATGCAAGTGTAGAACTCACCGTGATCGCGCACATCGCCGCTCTGCTCCACGCGACCTTCCACCAGCAGCGCGGCGCACACATGACAGTTGCCGTTGCGACAGCTTTGCGGGCAGTCGTAGCCCAGGCGCCGCGCCCCATCGAGAATCCGCTCGCCGGGCAGAATCTCTAGCACCGCTCCGGAAGGCTGCAAAGTTACACGCATCAATCTATTCCTAACTGATTCCAGATGGCATCGACCCGTTTGGTCACGGCTTCGTCCTTGACGATGACCCGGCCCCACTCGCGAGTGGTTTCACCCGGCCATTTATGCGTGGCATCGAGCCCCATCTTCGAACCCAGGCCGGATACCGGCGAAGCGAAGTCGAGGTAGTCGATCGGCGTGTTGTCGATCATCACCGTATCGCGCTTGGGGTCCATGCGCGTGGTGATGGCCCAGATCACGTCGTTCCAGTCTCGCGCGTTGATATCGTCGTCAGTGACGATAACGAACTTGGTGTACATGAACTGTCGCAAAAACGACCAGACACCCAACATTACCCGCTTGGCATGGCCGGGATATGACTTCTTCATGGTTACGATAGCCATGCGGTACGAGCAGCCTTCGGGCGGCAGGTAGAAGTCGGTGATCTCCGGGAACTGCTTTTGCAGAATCGGCACGAACACTTCGTTCAGGGCCACGCCGAGAATCGCCGGTTCATCCGGCGGACGGCCGGTGTAGGTGCTGTGGTAGATCGGCTTGATGCGGTGAGTGATGCGCTCCACCGTGAACACCGGGAAGCTGTCGACTTCGTTGTAGTAGCCGGTGTGGTCGCCGTACGGACCTTCATCCGCCATCTCGCCCGGATGGATCACACCTTCAAGGATGATCTCGGCGGTGGCCGGCACTTGCAGGTCATTGCCACGGCACTTCACCAGCTCGGTGCGGTTGCCGCGCAGCAAACCGGCGAAGGCGTATTCAGACAGGCTGTCCGGCACTGGCGTCACGGCGCCGAGAATGGTCGCCGGATCAGCGCCAAGCGCTACGGAAACCGGGAACGGCTGCCCAGGATGCTTCTCACACCACTCGCGGTAATCCAGCGCACCACCCCGGTGACTGAGCCAGCGCATGATCACCTTGTTGCGGCCGATCACTTGCTGACGGTAAATGCCGAGGTTCTGGCGGTCCTTGTTCGGACCTTTGGTGACGGTCAGGCCCCAGGTAATCAGCGGGCCGACGTCGCCTGGCCAGCAGGTCTGCACTGGCAGCATCGCGAGGTCGACGTCGTCGCCTTCAATGACCACTTCCTGACACACCGCATCCTTGACGACTTTTGGCGCCATGGCGATGATCTTGCGGAAAATCGGCAGCTTGGACCAGGCGTCTTTCAGCCCCTTGGGCGGCTCGGGCTCCTTGAGGAAGGCCAGCAGCTTGCCGATCTCGCGCAACTCGCTGACGGCTTCCGCCCCCATGCCCAGCGCCACGCGCTCTGGCGTACCAAACAGGTTGCCGAGCACCGGGATGTCATAACCCGTCGGGTTTTCGAAAAGCAGCGCGGGGCCCTTGGCGCGCAAGGTGCGATCGCACACCTCGGTCATTTCCAGCACAGGGGACACCGGAACCTGGATGCGCTTGAGCTCGCCGCGCTTTTCCAGACCGCTGATAAAGTCGCGCAAGTCGCGATACTGCATGCGTGAGCCTCGTTTTGGCCGTGGCGTTCGGGGGAGGCAGTTTAGCGCCGAACCCCGCTGTTCAGAACCACCAACTGCCAATGATCAAAAATCAGATAGCAAAAAGCCGGGTTTCCCCGGCTTTTGCTGATCTATCGACTTACTTGCGTTTCATCGACAGGAAGAACTCATCGTTGGTCTTGGTCGTTTTCAGCTTGTCGACCAGGAACTCGATGGCAGCGATCTCGTCCATCGGGTGCAGCAGCTTGCGCAGGATCCACATGCGCTGCAACTCGTCATCGGCCGTCAGCAACTCTTCGCGGCGAGTGCCGGAACGGTTGATGTTGATAGCCGGGAACACGCGCTTTTCAGCGATACGACGATCCAGCGGCAGTTCCATGTTGCCCGTGCCTTTGAATTCCTCGTAGATCACTTCGTCCATCTTCGAGCCGGTTTCAACCAGCGCGGTGGCGATGATGGTCAGCGAACCGCCTTCCTCGATGTTCCGCGCGGCACCGAAGAAACGTTTCGGTTTCTCCAGGGCGTGGGCATCGACACCACCGGTGAGTACCTTGCCGGAGCTCGGGATCACGGTGTTGTAGGCACGAGCCAGACGCGTGATGGAGTCGAGCAGGATCACCACGTCTTTCTTGTGTTCGACCAGGCGCTTGGCCTTCTCGATCACCATTTCGGCAACCTGCACGTGGCGGGTTGGCGGCTCATCGAACGTCGAGGCAACCACTTCGCCACGCACGGTGCGCTGCATTTCGGTTACTTCTTCCGGACGCTCGTCGATCAGCAGCACGATCAGATGAACTTCAGGATTGTTACGCGCGATGTTGGCTGCGATGTTCTGCAGCATGATGGTTTTACCGGCTTTCGGCGGTGCCACGATCAAACCACGCTGGCCTTTGCCGATCGGGGCGCACAGGTCGATGACCCGACCGGTGAGGTCTTCGGTGGAACCGTTGCCGGCTTCCATCTTCATGCGCACCGTCGGGAACAGCGGGGTCAGGTTCTCGAAGAGAATCTTGTTTTTCGCATTCTCGGGACGATCGTAGTTGATCGTGTCGACCTTGAGCAGCGCGAAATAACGCTCGCCTTCCTTGGGAGGGCGGATCTTGCCAACGATGGTGTCACCGGTGCGCAAGTTGAAGCGACGAATCTGGCTTGGCGAGACGTAGATATCGTCTGGGCCAGCGAGATAGGAAGCGTCAGCGGAGCGAAGGAAGCCGAAGCCGTCCTGGAGAATCTCCAGCACGCCATCACCGGAGATTTCCTCGCCGCTTTTCGCGTGCTTTTTGAGCAGGGAGAAAATCACGTCCTGCTTGCGCGAACGGGCCATATTTTCTATGCCCATCTGTTCGGCCAATTCGAGCAGTTCGGTAATCGGCTTTTGCTTGAGTTCAGTCAGATTCATATAGGAATGACGTAATCATTTATGGAGGGGGGGAAATTAAGCTTTTGGCTTAATGAGGCCGCGCCGCAGAGAAGGCGACAGGATCGCGTACTTATTCGAAAAGGAGTGCGTCGGCGACGGCTAGCAGGGGGCAAAGGAGAAACCAGTGCGGGGCCGAATGTACCACCTGAGTTTCGGAGCGTCTAGCCCTCGATAACGAAAAAGCCCCGCAAATAGCGGGGCCTTTTTTTCAGACACTTTATTACGACGCTTAGATGTTGGCGTCCAGGAAAGCGGCCAATTGCGACTTCGACAGTGCGCCGACCTTGGTCGCTTCAACGTTGCCGTTCTTGAACAGCATCAGCGTCGGGATACCGCGCACGCCATGCTTGGCCGGGGTTTCCTGGTTTTCGTCGATGTTCAGCTTGGCAACGGTCAGCTTGCCTTTGTAGGTTTCTGCAATCTCGTCCAGGACAGGAGCGATCATTTTGCAAGGGCCGCACCATTCAGCCCAGTAGTCGACCAGCACAGCGCCTTCGGCCTTCAGTACATCGGCCTCGAAGCTAGCGTCGCTAACGTGTTTGATAAGATCGCTGCTCATGGAAGTCTCCAGGTTGTAAGCAAAAAAACGTGGCCCATCATAGCCGCCCTTCCCCCGTTCAGGAAGCTGCAGATGATTGACTCTTGCTATGGTGCCGCATGAGTTTGGGTATAGCTCAATTCATCAGGCGGCGGGGGCGATGAAGGCAATTCCGGTGCGCAGCGCGGCATTGCGCACGTGTTCCTGCATCGCCTTCTGTGCGGCCCCGGACGCCCGGCGTGCCAGTGCGCGGAGAATCTTGCGGTGCTCCTGCCAGGTTTCCATGGCGCGCTCGGCCCGGATGAACGGTAGCTTCTGGCTCTCCAGGAAGATGTCGGCACTGGCGGTCAGGATACTCAGCATCGCCTGATTGCCGCTGGCCAGCAGGATGCGCCGGTGAAACTCGAAATCCAGGCGCGCCGCCGCTTCAAAGTCGCCCACCTTCAACTCGTTGCGCATCGCGGCCACGTTGTCCTCCAGCGCATCGAGCTGGACAGTACTTAACGTCACCGCTGCCAGGCCCGCAGCGAACCCCTCCAGGGCATAGCGCAACTGGAAGATGTCCAGGGGCGACGCCTGTGCCGCGAAGGGCCAGCTCAACGCCGCGTCGGACCGCGCCAGGTCCACGGGCGCCTGCACAAACACCCCTTTGCCCGGCTGGATGCTGATCAGCCCCAGGGCACTTAACGACGACAGCGCTTCGCGTAACGACGCCCGGCTCACGCCCAATTGCACCGCCAGGTCCCGTTGCGAGGGCAAGGCATCCCCCGGCCCGAACCCCTGTTCGGTGATCAGTTTACGGATGGCTTGCAGCGCCACTTCAGGAACGGCTCGGGAGATCGAATTCATGGTTTTTCAGACGAACCGGATGAATGAGCGGACAGTTTTAAAGCTATTCGCAGCGTCCGGCAAGTCGTGCCCCATGGGGGTTCGCAGAGTTATGACGATGCGCTATCAGGGTGCGAATCAGGGCTCAACTGATCAGACCAGTAAGACCGCAAACCCAGTAAACCCGGGGGCTGTGCCACCCGAAACCGATACTTGGCATGGCCCGTGCTCTGTCGATCCGCAGAAATCACTTCTCGCCGATTCGGAGATTTGCCATGACCCAGCGTTACAGCGCCCTCCTCGCAGCCCTGTTTGCCAGCCTGATGCTGAGCCAGGCGCCCGCCCACGCCGACGGCCTGGAGGACGTGGTCAAGCGCGGCGTCCTCAAAGTCGCCGTGCCACAGGACTTCCCGCCCTTCGGCTCGGTGGGTCCGGACATGAAGCCTCGCGGCCTGGACATCGACACTGCCAAGCTGCTGGCGGACCAGCTCAAGGTCAAACTCGAACTGACCCCGGTCAACAGCACTAACCGCATTCCGTTCCTGACCACCGGCAAGGTCGACCTGGTGATTTCCAGCCTTGGCAAGAACGCCGAACGCGAGAAAGTCATCGACTTTTCCAGCGCCTACGCGCCCTTCTACCTCGCAGTGTTCGGCCCGCCAGAGGCCACGATCAAGACGCTGGACGACCTCAAGGGCAAGACCATCAGCGTCACCCGTGGCGCCATCGAAGACATCGAGCTGACCAAGGTGGCCCCGCAAGGCGTGACCATCAAGCGCTTTGAAGACAACAATTCGACCATCGCGGCCTACCTCGCCGGCCAGGTCGATCTGATCGCCAGCGGCAACGTGGTGATGGTGGCGATCAGCGAGAAGAACCCCAAGCGCGTGCCGGCTTTGAAAGTGAAGCTCAAGGATTCGCCGGTCTACGTCGGGGTGAACAAGAACGAGCCGGCGCTGCTGGGCAAGGTCAACCAGATCCTCGCCACTGCAAAAACCGACGGCGCGCTGGAGAAAAACTCCCAGACCTGGCTGAAAGAGCCACTGCCGGCCGATCTCTGATCGTCGCCCGGGAGATTTGACATGGCTTATCAGTTCGACTTTCTACCGGTGGTGCAAAATACCGACCTGCTGCTGCGCGGTGCGTTGTTCACCCTTGAACTGACCGCCATTGGCGCGGTATTCGGGGTGGCGCTAGGCATCGTCGGCGCGCTGGTACGGGCGTGGAACATTCGCCCGTTCTCGGTGATTTTCGGGGTTTACGTCGAGTTGATCCGCAACACACCCTTCCTGGTGCAGTTGTTTTTCATCTTCTTCGGCCTGCCGTCACTGGGTGTGCAGATTTCCGAATGGCAGGCCGCCGTGCTGGCGATGGTGATCAACCTGGGCGCCTATTCCACGGAAATCATCCGCGCCGGCATTCAGGCGATCCCCCGAGGACAGCTGGAAGCCGCCGCAGCGCTGGCGATGACCCGCTTCGAAGCGTTTCGCCACGTCATCCTGCTGCCGGCGCTGGGCAAGGTCTGGCCGGCCCTGAGCAGCCAAATCATCATCGTCATGCTCGGCTCGGCGGTCTGCTCGCAGATCGCCACCGAAGAGCTGAGTTTCGCCGCCAACTTCATTCAGTCGCGCAACTTCCGCGCCTTTGAAACCTATGCCCTGACCACGCTGATCTACCTGTGCATGGCGTTGCTGATTCGCCAGCTCCTGAACTGGATCGGCCGTCGTTACATTGCAAGGAGCAGCCAATGAGCGATTTCACCTTCTGGGACATCGTGCGCAACCTGCTCACGGGCCTGCAATGGACGCTGGCGCTGTCACTGGTGGCGTTCATTGGCGGCGGGCTGATCGGTCTGCTGGTCATGGTCATGCGCATCTCGAAGAAAGCCTTGCCGCGCAATATCGCGCGCACCTACATCGAACTGTTCCAGGGCACGCCGCTGCTGATGCAGTTGTTCCTGGTATTTTTCGGTGTGGCGCTGGCCGGTGTGGACATCTCCGCGTGGATGGCTGCGGCCGTCGCCCTGACCCTGTTTACCAGCGCTTACCTGGCGGAGATCTGGCGCGGCTGCGTCGACTCGATCCCCGACGGCCAATGGGAAGCCTCATCGAGCCTGGCGCTCAACCCGCTGGAGCAACTGCGCTACGTGATCCTGCCGCAAGCGCTACGCATCGCCGTGGCGCCGACCGTGGGCTTTTCGGTGCAAGTGGTCAAAGGCACTGCCGTCACCTCGATCATCGGCTTCACCGAGCTGACCAAAACCGGCGGCATGCTCGCCAACGCGACCTTCGAGCCGTTCATGGTCTATGGCCTCGTCGCCCTCGGTTACTTCCTGCTCTGCTACCCCTTGTCCCTCAGTGCGCGCTACCTGGAAAGGAGACTGCATGCCTCTGCTTAGAATTTCCGCCCTGCATAAATATTACGGCGATCACCACGTGCTCAAAGGCATCGACCTCAGTGTCGAGGAAGGCCAGGTGGTGGCAATCATCGGCCGCAGTGGCTCGGGCAAATCGACCTTGCTGCGCACGCTCAATGGCCTGGAGTCGATCAATGATGGCGTGATTGAAGTCGACGGCGAATACCTCGACGCCGCCCGTGCCGACCTGCGCACTCTGCGACAGAAGGTCGGGATGGTGTTCCAGCAGTTCAACCTGTTCCCCCACCTGACCGTTGGCGAAAACGTGATGCTCGCCCCGCAAGTTGTGCAGAAGGTACCGAAGGCCAAAGCCCGGGAACTGGCGCGCGAAATGCTGGAGCGAGTAGGGCTCGGGGAAAAGTTTGATGCATTCCCGGATCGATTGTCCGGCGGGCAGCAGCAACGCGTGGCAATCGCCCGGGCACTGGCCATGTCGCCGAAGGTGTTGCTGTGCGACGAAATCACCTCGGCGCTGGACCCGGAATTGGTCAATGAGGTGCTGAGTGTGGTTCGGCAACTGGCCAAAGACGGTATGACGCTGATCATGGTCACCCACGAAATGCGCTTTGCCCGGGAGGTTGGGGACAAGCTGGTGTTCATGCACCTGGGCAAGGTGCATGAGGTGGGAGACCCGAAGATCTTGTTTGCCAACCCGCAGACAGCGGAGCTGGCGAATTTCATTGGTACTGTGGAAGCGACAGTCTGAAAGCTCTGTAGGGCCTCTGATGGCCTCATCGCGGGCAAGCCCGCTCCCACAGGGGTTGATAGTGAACGCAGCATTTGTGTACGGCGGACATCTCTGTGGGAGCAAGGCTTCCCCGCGATAGCGTCTGCATATTCGATCTTGATGTGGCAGGGGGAAGGCAGTTGCTCCCACAGGATCATGTGTTGAAACAGGATTGTGTGTTCGACACGGAAACCTGTGGGAGCGGGCTTGCCCGCGATGAGGCCGCGCAGCGGTCGTCTACAGGGTTGCGCAGGATCAAGGGTTTGAACACTGCGCGTTGGCGTCAGCCTTTGATCGTGGCACGATGTCGAGGTTATCGACCGAGACCCCCAGACCATGCCGCAATCCCAAGCCAAGAATCTGTCCCTGATCGCCGCAATCGACCTGGGCTCCAACAGCTTTCACATGGTCGTGGCCAAGGCCCAGAACGGCGAAATCCGTATTCTCGAGCGTCTCGGGGAGAAGGTTCAGCTGGCAGCAGGTATCGACGAAGAGCGCCAGCTCAACGAAGAATCCATGCAGCGCGGGCTCGACTGCCTGAAACGCTTTGCCCAACTGATCAACGGTATGCCCCCGGGCGCCGTACGGATCGTGGGCACCAACGCCCTGCGCGAAGCGCGTAATCGCAATGAATTCATCCGTCGCGCCGAGGAAATCCTCGGTCACCCGGTGGAAGTCATCTCCGGCCGGGAAGAAGCGCGCCTGATCTACCTTGGCGTGTCCCACACCCTCGCCGACACCCCGGGCAAGCGCCTGGTGGCCGACATCGGCGGCGGCAGCACCGAGTTCATCATCGGCCAGCGCTTCGAGCCACTGCTGCGCGAAAGCCTGCAAATGGGCTGCGTGAGCTTCACCCAGCGCTATTTCAAGGACGGCAAGGTCACACCGGCTCGCTACGCCCAGGCCTACACGGCGGCGCGGCTCGAGATCATGAGCATTGAACACGCTCTGCACCGCCTGACCTGGGATGAGGCCATCGGCTCCTCGGGCACCATTCGCGCGATCGGCCTGGCACTGAAGGCCGGCGGGCATGGCACCGGCGAAGTCAACGCCGAGGGCCTGGCCTGGCTCAAGCGCAAGCTGTTCAAGCTGGGGGACGCCGACAAGATCGATTTCGAAGGCATCAAGCCTGACCGTCGCGCAATCTTCCCGGCCGGCCTGGCGATCCTCGAAGCCATCTTCGACGCCCTCGAACTGCAACGCATGGACCACTGTGAAGGCGCACTGCGTGAAGGCGTGCTCTACGACCTGCTGGGCCGTCATCATCACGAAGACGTCCGTGAGCGCACCCTGAGCTCGCTGATGGAGCGTTATCACGTCGACCTGGAACAAGCGGCGCGGGTAGAACGCAAGGCGCTGCATGCCTTCGACCAGGTAGCCGAAGATTGGGACCTGGATGACGGCGTGTGGCGCGAACTGCTGGGCTGGGCGGCCAAGGTCCACGAAGTGGGCCTGGACATCGCTCACTATCATTACCACAAGCATGGCGCCTACCTGATCGAGCACTCGGACCTCGCCGGATTCTCCCGCGAAGACCAGCAGATGCTCGCACTGCTGGTGCGCGGGCATCGCCGTAACATTCCCCGGGACAAGTTTGCCGAGTTCGGCAGTGACGGCAGCAAGCTGATCCGCCTGTGCGTGCTGCTGCGCTTCGCGATCCTGTTCCACCACATCCGTGGCACCCAGGAAATGCCCCAGGTGGTCCTGCGGGCCAATGGCGACAGCCTGGATGTGTTGTTCCCGGCCAACTGGCTGGATGAAAACCAGCTGACCCAGGCGGATTTTGCCCTGGAAGCGGAGTGGCTGACCCGGGTGGGCTTCACCCTCAACGTCCGGTAGTGCCCCTGTAGGAGCGAGCTTGCTCGCGATGCACGTGAACGATAAAGCTGGCAGCCTGACACCCCGCAGCGCTCTCAGGTTTTTCGCGAGCAAGCTCGCTCCTACATTGATTGCATCGATCGCAGCGAATGCGTGATCGCAGCGAGTGTGGTGATTGCAGTTGCGGTGATTGTGACGGCAGTGACGGCAGCAAAAAAAATGGCGATCCGCAGGGATCGCCATTTTTTATGCCCCTTGAGGCTTAACGCACTGCCAGGATCGGACTGCCCAACCGCTCCAGCAACGTCGCCTGCGCACTGCGCGGGTTCTGGTTGCCGGTAGGCGTGTTGCGGATGTAACGGCCGTCCGACTGCAAGCTCCAGCTGTGGGTGTTGTCGCTCAGGTACAGCTCCAGCTCTTTCTTGACCCGCATGATCAGCTTCTTGCCTTCTACCGGGAAGCAAGTCTCGACCCGCTTGTCGAGGTTGCGCTCCATCCAGTCGGCGCTGGAGAGGAACATCTGCTCTTCCCCGCCATTGAGGAAGTAGAACACCCGCGTATGCTCCAGGAAGCGCCCGATGATAGAGCGCACATGGATGTTGTGCGAAACCCCGGCGATGCCCGGGCGCAGGCAGCACATGCCGCGCACGACCAGGTCGATGCGCACCCCGGACTGACTGGCCTTGTACAGCGCGCGAATGATCTTCGGATCAGTCAGCGAGTTGAACTTGGCAATGATGTGTGCCGGCTTGCCTTCCAGGGCGAACTGCGTTTCCCGGGCAATCATGTCGAGCATGCCCTTTTTCAGGGTGAACGGCGCATGCAGCAGTTTCTTCATGCGCAGGGTCTTGCCCATGCCGATCAACTGGCTGAATAGCTTGCCCACGTCCTCGCACAACGCATCGTCGGAAGTCAGCAAGCTGTAGTCGGTGTATAGACGGGCGTTGGCTGCGTGGTAGTTGCCGGTGCCCAAGTGAGCGTACCGCACGATCTCCCCGGCCTCGCGACGCAGGATCAGCATCATCTTGGCGTGGGTCTTGAACCCCACCACGCCGTAGATCACCACTGCACCGGCCGCTTGCAGGCGGCTGGCCAGTTGCAGGTTGGACTCTTCATCGAACCGCGCGCGCAATTCGATCACCGCGGTGACTTCCTTGCCGTTACGGGCAGCATCCACCAGCGCGTCGACGATTTCCGAGTTGGCACCGGAGCGGTAAAGCGTCTGGCGCACGGCCAATACATGCGGGTCTTTCGCGGCCTGGCGCAACAGGTCGACCACCGGGGTGAACGACTCGAACGGGTGCAGCAACAGGATGTCCTGCTTGCTGATCACGCTGAAGATGTTCTCGCTGTTCTGCAGCAGTTTCGGAATCTGCGGGGTGAACGGCAGGTATTGCAGCTCGCGCTGGCTGTCGAGGCCGGTGATGCTGAACAAACGGGTCAGGTTGACCGGCCCGTTAACCTGATACAGCTCGGTCTCGTGCAGGTTGAACTGCTTGAGCAGGTAGTCGGAGAGGTGTTTGGGGCAAGTGTCAGCCACTTCCAGTCGCACCGCATCGCCATAACGACGGGAGAACAGCTCACCACGCAGCGCGCGGGCCAGGTCTTCAACGTCTTCAGTGTCGACCGCCAGGTCGGCGTTACGGGTCAGGCGGAACTGATAGCAGCCCTTGACCTTCATGCCCTGGAACAAGTCATCGGCGTGCGCGTGGATCATCGACGACAGGAACACGTAGTTGTCACCGGAGCCGCCCACCTCCTCCGGCACCTTGATCACTCGCGGCAGCAGGCGCGGAGCAGGGATGATCGCCAGGCCAGAGTCGCGGCCAAACGCATCGATGCCTTCCAGTTCGACGATGAAGTTCAGACTCTTGTTCACCAGCAACGGGAACGGGTGAGTCGGGTCAAGGCCGATCGGCGTGATGATCGGCGCAATCTCGTCGCGGAAGAACCGGCGCACCCAGGTCTTGATCTTGGTGGTCCAGTGACGGCGACGGATGAAGCGGACCTGATGTTTCTCCAGCTCCGGCAACAGAATATCGTTGAGAATGGCGTACTGGCGGTCGACATGACCATGCACCAGCTCGCTGATGCGTGCCAGGGCCTGATGCGGTTGCAGGCCATCGGCGCCCGCCTGTTCACGGGCGAAGGTGATCTGCTTCTTCAGTCCGGCCACACGAATCTCGAAGAACTCGTCCAGGTTGCTGGAGAAGATCAGCAGGAACTTCAGCCGCTCCAGCAACGGGTAGGACTCATCCAGTGCCTGTTCCAGCACGCGAATGTTGAACTGCAGCTGCGAAAGCTCGCGATGGATGTACAGGCTGCTGTCATCCAGGCCGGGAATGGCAATCGCCGGTGCCGCCACTGCGGCTTCGACGACCACTGCGGGTGGCGCTGGCTCCAGCTCCGGCGGTGTTTCGGCGACTTGCTCCACCACGGGTTGAGCATCTTTTACGGCAACTTCAGTGAGTCCTTCGGTATTCATGGAATGTTCCTGGGAGGGCTATTTTTGCTCTCGTAACAATTGAGCGGCACGGACGGCAAAGTAGGTCAGGATGCCGTCGGCGCCTGCGCGTTTAAAAGCGGTCAGGGATTCGAGTATTACCCCTTCGCTCAACCAGCCATTCTGGATCGCCGCCATGTGCATGGCGTATTCGCCGCTGACTTGATAAACAAACGTCGGCACTTTGAATTCTTCTTTGACCCGCCACAGGATGTCCAGATACGGCATGCCTGGCTTGACCATGACCATGTCCGCGCCTTCTGACAAGTCCGCCGCCACTTCGTGCAGCGCCTCGTTGCTGTTGGCCGGGTCCATCTGGTAGGAGGCCTTGTTAGCCTTGCCCAGGTTCAGCGCGGAACCCACCGCATCGCGGAAGGGACCGTAATAGGCGCTAGCGTATTTCGCCGAGTAGGCCATGATCCGCACGTTAACGTGATCGGCCAGCTCCAGCGCCTCGCGGATCGCCTGGATGCGCCCGTCCATCATATCGGACGGCGCCACCACCTGGGCGCCGGCTTCGGCATGGGACAGGGCCTGGCGGACCAGTGCATCGACGGTAATGTCGTTCTGCACGTAGCCTTCTTCATCGAGAATACCGTCCTGGCCGTGGGTGGTGAACGGATCCAGGGCAACGTCGGTGATCACACCCAGCTCGGGGAACTGCGCACGTAATGCGCGGGTGGCGCGTTGGGCAATGCCATTCGGGTTCCAGGCTTCGGCCGCGTCCAGCGACTTGAGCTCCGCCGGCGTCACGGGGAACAGCGCGAGCGCGGGAATACCCAGCTCGACCCACTTGGCGGCCTCTTCAAGCAACAGATCAATGGTCAGGCGCTCGACGCCCGGCATTGACGCCACCGCTTCGCGACGATTCTCACCGTCCAGTACAAATACCGGCAGGATCAGGTCGTCGACGCTGAGGACGTTTTCACGAACCAGGCGGCGCGAGAATTCATCACGACGATTGCGTCGCAGACGGGTGGCTGGGAACAGGCGGTTGGCGGGGGTAAAGCTCACGGCAGACTCCTGAGCCCGCGCTGGCGGGCGAGCGTGACAGTTATAAGCTGCCATTATGACCGTCGTATTACAGTTATGTGCACACCTGTGACAGGTAGTCGCATTCCATTGTCCTTGCATGAAATGTTCACGTCGAGACACATTTGGACACTTTCATGAATGTGCCCGAAGGGTTAGGCTGCGCGTTCATTTCGCCAGCACCCAGACAATGCTCCAGCAATTTCTTCAGGAATTCGGGTATTTCGCCCTCTTTCTCGGCACGTTCTTCGAAGGCGAAACCATCCTGGTACTCGCGGGCTTCCTTGCGTTCCGCGGTTACATGGACATCAAGATCGTCACCATAGTCGCGTTCTGTGGCAGTTATGCGGGCGATCAGCTGTGGTATTTCCTTGGCCGCAAGCACGGGCGCAAATTGCTGGCGCGCAAGCCGCGCTGGCAGATGATGGGCGATCGGGCGCTGGAACACATTCGAAAGCACCCGGACATCTGGGTCCTGAGCTTCCGCTTCGTCTACGGATTACGCACGGTAATGCCCGTGGCGATCGGTCTGTCGGGCTATCCACCGGGACGTTATCTGTTGCTGAACGGGATTGGCGCGGCGATCTGGGCTTCGGCACTGTCGGCGGCCGCGTATCATTTTGGTGCCGTGCTGGAAGGCATGCTTGGCAGCGTCAAGAAGTACGAGCTATGGGTGCTGGGCGCCCTGCTCGTCCTGGGCGTGGGCCTGTGGCTGCGCCGGCGCTTCAAGAACGCCCAGCTGGCAAAAAAAGTCTATGCCGACGAGCAGGCATTGAAAGCTGAACAGGCCAAGGCTGCAGCGCCCAAGACGCCCACCGAATAAAACGGTCCCTGCACCCGTAGAGACCGCTCCTGCTCACCCGATGCGCCCCCCCCCCGCACGTCGCACCCCTGCGCGCGTCGCCACGCCGCGTGACAGACGCTCGCAAATAATGAACACCCTGGCTTCGATGCGATCCATTTAGAAAGCCTTCTGCTCCGTGCCAGCCCGATGTTGGGGCGGCGCGCCCTGGTTGTTACCGCACATTATCCCTATGGCAACGAGTGGCGAATTAGTGGACATTTAACGCCATGAACAAGGAGAAAAGCCCATGAGCAAAAAAATTGCAGTGATCCTTTCCGGTTGTGGCGTCTACGACGGTGCCGAGGTCCACGAGAGCGTGATCACCCTGTTGCGGCTGGACCAGCGTGGCGCTCAGGTGCAGTGTTTCGCCCCCAATATCTCGCAGTTGCACGTGATCAACCACCTCACGGGCGAGGAAATGCCCGAGTCGCGTAACGTGCTGGTTGAATCGGCGCGGATCGCCCGTGGGAACATCAAGGACATCCGCGAGGCCAGCGTCGAGGACTTCGATGCCCTGATCGTGCCTGGCGGGTTCGGTGCGGCGAAGAACCTGTCGAACTTCGCCATCGAAGGTGCCGGCTGTACCGTGCAGCCTGACGTCCTGGCGCTGACCGAAGCCTTTGCCGAAGCAGGCAAGCCAGTCGGGCTGATCTGCATCTCGCCCGCCCTGGCGGCGAAGATCTACGGCCCAGGTGTGACCTGCACCATCGGCAACGATGCCGATACCGCCGCTGCCATGAACAAAATGGGGGCTACCCATGCCGAGTGCGCGGTCACCGACATCGTCGAAGACAAGGCGCGCAAACTGGTGAGCACGCCGGCGTACATGCTGGCGCAGTCGATCAGTGAAGCGGCCTCAGGAATTAACAAGCTGGTGGATCGCGTGCTCGAACTGACTCACGAAAACGACGTGTGATGCAGGCATGAGTGTGGGCATGGGCAGTGTGGGAGCGAGCCTGCTCGCGATAGCGGAGTAGCCGCCGCAAGCGATGTTGATTGTGCCGGTGTTATCGCGAGCAGGCTCGCTCCCACAGGGGGCCTCTCACAGGGCTTGGTCTCAGCTTCGAGGTGGGCTCAGGGCTTGCGCGACAGTCGAGTCAGGATACGGTCCAGCGAATTGGCGAACGCTTGCTTCTCACGTTCACCAAAGGGCGCTGGCCCCCCGCTCATCTGGCCTTGTTCACGCAGGTCGGTGAACAGGTTACGTACAGCCAGCCGGTCGCCCATGTTCTGCGCGTCAAACTCCTTGCCTCGCGGATCCAGCACGGTGACGCCGTTCTTCACCAGTCGGTCGGCCAGCGGTACGTCACTGCAAATCACCAGCTCGCCCGGCACTGCGTGTTCCACCAGATAATCGTCCGCTGCATCCGGGCCGCTAGGCACCACGATCAATTTCACCAGGGACAGGCCCGGCTTGATTTGCGGTTGGCCAGCCACCAGCACCACTTCGAACTGGCGCTTGAGAGCGAACTTCACTACCAGGTCCTTGGCCGCCCGTGGGCAGGCGTCGGCATCTATCCAAACGCGCATCACATTTCCTCTGAAAAACTGAACAGATCGCAGCCTGCATCGACATGCCTACTCCCTGCAGGGGCTGCCGCAGGCTGTGATCTTTCCAGGTTTACTCGGGTCAGGAAACCTGAACCCGACGCTTCTGCGTCAACCAGCTGCGCCCATACAGCACGATTATCGCAATAATCGCCACCATCTGGGCACTCAACGAGTAGGCATCCGCGTGAATACCCAGCCAGTCGAATTCGAAAAATGGCACCGGACGCGTACCGAAAATCCCCGCCTCCTGCAATGCCTTGACCCCATGACCGGCAAACACCACCGATAGCGCGCACAACAACGCGGCGTTGATGCTGAAGAACAACGACAGCGGCAGCTTGGCCGAGCCGCGCAGGATCACCCAGGCCAGCCCCACCAGCAATACCAGCGCAGTGGCACCGCCTGCGAGCACTGCGTTATGCCCGGCAGGACCCGCCTGCAGCCACAGGGTCTCGTAGAACAGGATCACTTCGAACAACTCACGATAAACCGAGAAGAACGCCAGGATCGCAAACCCGAATCGTCCGCCGCCGCCCACCAGGCTGCTCTTGATGTAATTCTGCCAGGCCGCGGCGTGGCGACGATCGTGCATCCACACACCGAGCCACAGCACCATCACGCTGGCGAACAACGCGGTGGCACCTTCAAGCAACTCGCGCTGCGAGCCGCTGACGTCGATAACGTAGGCGGCAAGCCCCCAGGTGGCAAGGCCGGCCAGCAGCGCCAGGCACCAACCGACGTTAACGCTGCGTACCGCAGATTGCTGGCCGGTGTTGCGCAGGAATGCGAGGATCGCCGCCAGCACCAGAATCGCTTCCAGACCTTCGCGCAGCAAAATCAACAACCCGGAAATGTAGCTCAGGGACCAGCTCAAGCCATCGCTGCCCAACAGGCCGGCAGACTCTTTCAATTTACCTTTCGCGGTATCCAGGCGCTGCTGGGCCTGGGCCACCGGCAAGCCATCCTGCAGGGACTGGCGGTAGGCCATCAGGGATTTTTCGGTGTCTTTGCGTACATTGGCGTCGACGTTGTCCAGGGAGCTCTCGACCAGCTCGAACCCTTCCAGGTACGCCGCCACCGACAAGTCATAGGCCTGATCGTGATCCCCGGCCCGGTAGGCAGCGATGCTCTTGTCCAGGGTGGCTGCGGTGTAATCGAGCAGTTGCGCCGGGCCCCGTTTGACCTGCGGCGGCTGAGCGCGCTGCGCACGATAGGCCGCAGCGGCCTGCGGACCCTCGCCAGCCTGCACTTCGGCAGGCGTCTGACGGGCGAGGTCGGCAATGTTGTAGGTCTTTTCAACAGCGCCAGCATCCGGGGCGGCGCTGAAGCTGGCAATATAGGTGGCCAGGTCCCAGCGCTGGCGATCATCCAGTTGATCGGCGAACGCCGGCATGTCGGTGCCCTCGATACCCAGGCCCAGGGTGCTGTAGATCGCATAGAGGCTTAGGTGATCCATGCGCACGCTGTCGCGCAGATTCGACGGTGGCGGTGTCAGGCCGACGCCTGCCGGGCCATCGCCGGCTCCCGCATCACCATGGCACACCGAGCAATGCTGGGCGTACAACGGCGCACCACGGGTCGGATCGGGGGTAATGATCGGCGCCTGGCTGATTTCATAGGCCACTGCCAGCTTTGCCGCGAGTTGCCGGGACTGACGAGCCACGTCGGCGCCATCCTGACGCTCGGTAATGGCGTTGCGCAGCGAATTGACGCCCTGCAGCAAAGCGCCTTGCTCCGGTTTGGCCGGCATTGCACTGATCAGGCCCTGCACGGCCTTGAGCGAATCGAGCTGATCGCGATAACCAGACTCCTTGATGACCCTGCCCGCCTGCACCGTCTGCGGGTAATCCGCTGCAATGTAATCGAGCCCATGCAGCGCCTGTGGGGCGCCTTCCACGGTGTCGGCCAGCAGTCTGGTGCTGCATAAGGCTGCCAAGGGGATTAACAGCCAGGCCAGGAATCGCGACGGGGCAATCATGAATGAATCTCAGTAGGAAATACGAAGTTACATATTGTTCACTTCGAATGAGATTCATTCAAGCGTTGTTCGCAGGCTCGATGCCGATTGTCTGGTTATTTTGCGATTGCTTGTCCCGCGCACTGCGCCGTAATCAGCTTTCGGCTTCTGGTTATACGGATGGGCATTCAACAAAAAAGCGACCCGCAGGTCGCTTTTTTTCCAGCATCGGGGCTTTACGCTGCGGCTTTGCGCAACGTCGCCATGAACGCTGCCGCGCCGATAAACAAACCGGCAAATGTCCGGTTCATGCGTTTCTGCTGCTGGGGAGTACGCAACATGCGCAGCACCTTGGACGCCAGGCCGGTGTAACCGGCCATGACAATCAGGTCGACGCAGACCATGGTGGCGCCGATCACTAAATACTGGATCAGCAGTGGCGCATGGGGGTCGATGAACTGCGGCAGCACCGCCAGCATGAACACCAGGGCCTTGGGGTTGCTGATGTTCACCAGGAAACCACGGAACACCAGGGCCATCGGCTTGCCGATCTGGCGCACTGCGGCATCGTCGCTCATGTCACTGGGCAATGCGCGCCATTGCTTGATCGCGAGGAATACCAGGTAGGCGACGCCAAACCACTTGATCGCATGGAACGCTGTGGCCGACGCTGTGAGGATCGCGCCAACACCGGCACCCACAATGGCAATCTGCACCGCCAGGCCGATCTGCAGGCCCAGGGCGTTCCAGTAACCGCGCCAGAAGCCGTATTGCAGACCACTGGACATCGACGCAATGGCGCCGGCACCGGGAGACAGGCTGATCACCCAGCAGGCGGCAAAGAACGCCAGCCATGTTTGAAGCTCCATTGCACACCTCGACCGAAACTCTTTTGACAGGTCTCTAAGCTAATGCGGCTCGGGGGGAAAAGCAAAAGATCGCAGCCTCCGACAGCTCCTGCATGGAAACGCGCCTGCTGTAGGAGCTGCCAAAGGCTGCGATCTTTTGATCTTGAGGATTACTTCTCGAACCCGCTCGAAGGAAACACATCACTTCCCCGCCACCGCCGAACCGAACGCTGGAAGAACAGGCTGTTGGGCACTTGCACCATGGCACTGCCGGTGCCCAGCTCTTCGGCCTCGATCAAGGTGGTGTAGAGCAGATTGATCGCGATCACCCGCCCCTTCACGCCCGGCTTGTCGGTGGTATCGACCAGTTCGACCACGTCGCCAATGCGAAACGGCCCCACGGTGAAGATCAGGATCGCGCACAGCAAGTTGGACAGCACGCTCCACATGGCGAAGAACGCCACCGCCGCGACCGCAACAAAACCGGACAATGCTGTCCACAGCACTGTCGCGGACACGCCCAGGCGCTCCAGCACGAAAATCAGCGCACTGCCCATGATCAGCCAGCGCAGGCCGCCTCGCAGCGGCAGCAGAAGCTGAGGGGGAAACGGATAACGCTCCCCCAGGCGGTTCAGGCATTTGGCAACAAAGCGCTGGGCGATGTAACCCGCGAGCAAAATCAGCAGGATCTGCAGCACCAGCCACAGCGGCTCTATCCACATGGCAGACAGCGGCAGCCTGAAGGCCTCCATCAGGACAACGCCTCCAGCTCCGCCTGCATGCTTTCGAGCAACTCGAGGGCTTCCATCCAGGACTCCTCAAGCTCGGCTTCACGCACTTTCAGCTTTGCCTGTTCGGCCAGCAGGTCACGCAAATCGTTCTTGCGGGCCGGCTCGTAGATATCGCTGTCGCCCAGGCTCACATCGATTTTGGCCAGCTTTTCGTGCAGCTTGCCCAGTTCGGCTTCGAGCTTGTCGGCCTCGCGCTTGTGCGGCGCCAACTGCTGGCGCAAGGCAGCGGCGGCCTGGCGCTGGGCTTTCTTGTCGGTCTTGTCCGGATTGACCGGCGTGTTGCTGACCGGCGCATTGCGCTGGCGATACTCCACCAGCCAACGGGTGTAGTCGTCCAGATCGCCGTCGAACTCCTCGACCTTGCCATCGGCGACCAGGTAGAAATTGTCAGTGGTGCTTTTGAGCAGGTGGCGGTCGTGGGAGACCACCAGGACCGCACCAGTGAATTCCTGCAAGGCCATGGTCAGCGCCAGGCGCATTTCCAGGTCAAGGTGGTTGGTGGGTTCGTCGAGCAGCAGCAGGTTCGGCCGGTCCCAGGCGATCAATGCCAAGGCCAGGCGCGCTTTCTCGCCCCCGGAGAAATTCAGCACCGGCTCGTCGATGCGTGCACCGCGGAAGTCGAAACCCCCGAGGAAGTCCCGCAACGTCTGTTCGCGCTCGGTAGGCGCCAGGCGCTGCAAGTGCAGCAACGGGCTGGCCTTGGAGTCCAGGGAGTCAAGCTGATGCTGGGCAAAGTAACCAACGACCGTGTTTTCGCCACGGGTCAGTCGACCGGCCAAGGGCTCCAGCTCACCCGCAAGGTTCTTGATCAGGGTCGACTTACCGGCACCATTAGGGCCGAGCAAACCGATCCGTGCGCCAGGGGTCAGTTGCAGCTTGACCTTCTCCAGCACGGTTTTCTCGCCGTAGCCCAAGCGGGCATCAGACAGGTCGATCAGCGGGCTGGAAATCTTCGTCGACTCGCGGAAAACGAAGTCGAACGGCGAATCGACATGGGCCGCAGACAACTCTTCCATCCGCTCCAGCGCCTTGATCCGGCTCTGGGCCTGGCGGGCCTTGGTGGCCTGGGCCTTGAAGCGCGCAATGTAGCTTTCCATGTGCGCTCGCTGCGCCTGCTGCTTCTCGTAGGCCTGTTGCTGCTGGGCCAGGCGTTCGGCACGGGCACGCTCGAACGCGGTGTAGCCACCGCGATACAGCGTGATCTTGCGCTGATCGACGTGGGCTACGTGGTCGACCACCGCATCGAGGAAATCCCGGTCGTGAGAGATCAGCAACAAGGTGCCCGGATAACTTTTCAGCCACTCCTCAAGCCAGATGATGGCGTCGAGGTCCAGGTGGTTGGTGGGTTCGTCGAGCAGCAACAAGTCCGAGGGGCACATCAGTGCCTGCGCCAGGTTCAGGCGCATCCGCCAGCCACCGGAGAAGTCCCCGACCTGACGATCCATCTGTTCGTTGGTGAACCCCAGGCCGGCCAGCAGCTTGCGAGCCCGGGCATCAGCGGTGTAGCCATCGGCGCTGTCGAGTTCAGAGTGCAGGCGGGCCTGAGCGGCACCGTCGTGCGCCGCTTCCGCCGCCGCCAGGTCATGTTGCACCTCACGCAGGCGCAGGTCGCCATCGAGCACGTAGTCGACCGCAATGCGTTCGAGCGTCTCGATTTCCTGGCGCATGTGGGCGATGCGCCAGTCGGCCGGCAGGAAGCAGTCACCCGAGTCCGGGTGCAGCTCACCCCGAAGCAGGGCGAACAGGCTCGATTTGCCGGCGCCATTGGCACCGATGAGGCCGGCTTTGTGGCCGGCGTGCAGGGTCAGCTCGGCGTCTTCTAGCAGACGTTGCGGGCCACGCTGTAAAGTCAGGTTCTGAAGTCGAATCATAATGGCGGCGGAGTCTACCAGCTTCGCTCGCAACTGGCGCGAGTAGCACTATGTCCTCTGACCTGTGGAGCTTTTCCCTTGACGCTTACGCGCGGCCCGGCGCTGAGCGGGCGTGCCTGCAACTGCAATCGGCGGGCACGAACGTGTGCCTGCTGCTGTGCGGATTGTGGCTGGAACACCGAGGGGTAGTCTTTAACGAACTGCGATTGCTGCAACTGCGGGAAGTAATCGAAGGCTGGGATGCGGGCGTGATTCAGCCCCTGCGTGCATTACGCGGCCAATGGAAAGCCGCCGCAGCTGACGATACAGACCTCAATATCTTGCGTGAAAAAGTCAAGGCGCTGGAACTTGAAGGCGAGCGGATTCTTTTGTCGCGACTGGAAAAAACCGCGCAGCAGTGGCCGCAGAATGACAAGGCCGGAACAACGGCCTGGCTGGAAGGTGTCGCGGCGGACACCACCAACGTTGGCCGCGACGCGCTGCATCAGCTGCGCGTCGCGGTGACCGGCACTTAGGAAGCGCTGGTTGGGGTAGTGCCTGTGTTCGACGATGCAGCTGGCGTTGGCGCCGCTGCAGGGGTCGAAGTGCTGCTGGTAGTTGGCGAAGCCGAGTTCGACGATGAAGCAGGCGCTGCCGGCTTGGCAGCAGCGGTCGGAGTCGGCTTCGCAGCAGCGGGTTTTTTCACCGCTGGTTTGGCTGCAGGTTTCGCAGCTGGCTTGGCAGCAGCGGGTTTTGCAGCGGTGGCTGGCTTGGCAGCGGCAGCAGGTTTCGCAGCAGCCGTTCTAGCAGCAGGCTTGGTCGCCGCTTTTGCAGCAGGTTTGGCGGCCGGCTTGGCAGCAGGTTTTGCCGCGGCCGGTTTAGCTGCAGCAGGTTTGGCAGCAGGCTTCGCGGCTGCAGTTCTAGCAGCTGGTTTGGCTGCTGCGCTTTTTGCTGCAGCAGGTTTGGCGGCGGCAGTTTTCGCGGCAGGTTTGGCAGGCGCTTTTGCAGCAGCGGTTTTGGCCGCAGCTGGTTTTGCTGCAGCAGTTTTCGCCGCCGGCTTGGCTACCGGTTTTGCCGCAGCAGGTTTGGTCGCAGCCGGCTTGGCAGCACTGGCAGCCACTGGCTTTTTAGCAGCCACTTTCACCGGTGCTTTCGCGGCTGGTTTGGCAGCAGCCTTGGCGGGTGCTTTTGCAGCTGTCGATTTGCTTGCGGCTTTCTTGGCAGGTGCGGCAGCAGGCTTGGCCGAACGCAGGGACAACGCCTTGCCGACAGCCTCTTGAACACGACCGACACCCTGGGCCAGTTTCAGGCTTTCCTGAGCGTCACGCTTAAGTTGCAGGATGTAGTTGCGGGTCTCGGATTGACGACCCTTGAGGGCATCGAGCAGGTCTTCAAGTTCCTTGACTCCATCCTTGGCCTTGGCTTGCGCCTTAGCCTTGCCGGCCGCCGCAGCGTCCTGCAATTTGGTACGGGATTTGTGCAATTTTTCCTGCGCTTTTCCGCGCTGTTTTTCCAGTTTGGCGAGCAGTTTTTCAGCATCAGCCAAGGCTTGCGAACAAGCGGTTTCCAAATGCTCGAGCAAGCTGCCCGACAATTGTTGGAGTAAGTGCAACGGAGTATTTACAGGCTTCTTGGTGGCCGACATGGTTTACCTCCTGGCTGACGTGGGTGCGGCTCATACTAGACCTCTGCAGACACCGCCGCTAGGGCATGTTGACAGTATCGAAAGCGTTGCGTTGCACCTGACAGCAAAACTTCTGCTCCCGCCAGAAAGCAGTTCACCGTTCATTGCATTCGCACTGGCATAATCGGCCGCATCCCAGGCCGGAGAGTGCCCATGTTGCGTTATCTTTTTTTATCGTTGTGCGTGTTTTTTTCAGTGGCTCAGGCTGCGGAAAAAACCACCGAAACAGACGCTCACAATCTCGCCTACAGCCTGGGGGCGAGCCTCGGCGAACGGCTGCGCCAGGAGGTACCTGACCTTCAAGTGCAGGCACTGCTCGACGGTTTGCAGCAGGCTTATCAGGGCAAGCCCCTGGCACTGAAAGACGAACAGATCGAGAAGATCCTGGCCGAACATGAAGCGCAAATTGCCGAGCAACCGACATTGGGGCAAAGCGAAATTGCCCTCGAAAAAGAACAGCGTTTTCTCACCGAGGAAAAGGCCCGACCTGGCGCTCGGGAAATCGAGGACGGCATCCTGCTGACGGAACTGACGCCAGGTGCCGGAGCAACGGCCGGTCCGAATGGCAAGGTACAGGTGCTGTACATCGGACGCCTCCCCGACGGCACGGTGTTCGATCAAAACAGTCAGCCGCAATGGTTCAGCCTGGATAGCGTGATCTCGGGCTGGCGGACGGCGCTGCAGAACATGCCGGTGGGCGCGAAATGGCGACTGGTGATTCCATCGGCGCAAGCCTATGGCGCCGAAGGTGCCGGGGACCTGATTGCGCCCTTCACGCCCCTGGTATTCGAGGTGGAATTACGCGGCGCGAAAGGCTGAATTCCAGGCACAAAAAACGGCGCGCCAAGCGCACCGTTTTTCAGGTCCTGCACAAAGAAATTCAGGCCTGAACCGAATCTTCTTCCTTGTGCGCGGTATGCAACACTTCGATCAGGCAGTCTTCCAGTTCGAAGCGCTCGTGCAACAAGCCACCGAGCTCCTTGAACTTCTCCGCCACGCACTGACCTGCATCGCACAGGTCGTTGAACGCGAGCAGCTTTTCAGTGATGACGTCGATTCGGGGGTAAATCGTCTCGGCCAGTTCCAGCCCACGCTTGTCATTGAAGGCCTTGGCCTCCCCTGTCAGTTGTTCGTAGATCTCGAAATGCCCGGCTGAGACGTAATCGACCAGCACACCGCAGAATTCCTGCAAAGGGTTGCGGTTCTCGCTCAGCGCCTCGGGCTTTTCGCCGAGATCGTCATAAGCCCGCACCAGTTCGTGACGCTCCTGCAACCAGCGATCGATCAGCAGATGCACTCCACCCCATCGTTCTTGAGCATTCTGACAACTTTCGAGCATGGTGATCTCTCTTCCCTTGTGGGTCATGCTGCCCTACACCTGTCACGCACTTGAAGGTCAAGGATCGGTCAGGCAGAGCGTCATTCGAACAACATAATTCCAATGACACGTGCGGGCCAGATTATGCCCGCTCGACTGTGGCTTCAAGGTACGCAGGAGATAAAGTTCATACAAGTGTTTAATCGCGCGCCAGACTGCCCTGCGACGACTCGCCGCTGAGTGGTCGCCGAAAGGTGCGCCACAGAAGCCCGAGCGGTTGAAAAACAACCACAATTGTCACCGCAAAGAAGAACAGCAGGCTCCACTCCGGGATGCTCAGATCGAACAGCGTCCATGAAATCTCGGCACAATCGAACGTACCTTCGAACATCTGCTTCAGTGCGCCTGACCAGGATGTATTGGCAAAAGCATCAGCCAGGCTCGCCGAGCAGTCGGACAGGTGATGCAGCGGATCGCTCTGCAGCACAACTTGACGCCATGCCGTTACCGTTCCGGCCACACTGCAGATCAACACCGGCAACCCATACACCAGCGTACCCGCACGGCCAGGGCCATGCACGCAAGCAGACAAGCACACCCCCGTGAGCAACCACAGGCAGCCGCGCTGCAGGATGCACAGGCCGCACAGCCTGAGGCCGACGGCGTATTGCAGGTAATAGGAAATACCTAATGCCAGGGCAGCTGCGACGAAAACCATGAAGAACAAGGAGCGTGTGCGGGCCAAAGACATGGCATTTCCGTAACAGTAAGAGACAGGCAATTACGTTAGAGGAAAGCGCGCAGATCTTTCAAGGTACTACAGCAGGGAGAGTTCCACAGCGAGGGTGGGAAACCACGACAGATGCGCTAGGATCTGACGTAACCGTCTGTAGGAATAAGCCGACTCGGCGCTTTGAGGGGAATATTCTGACAGCAGCAGGGTGCTTTTTGACGAGGGAGCGAGCCCCCTCATCTCGAGCTCCCTACCTCGAACTCAAGCGTGGATCGGTACGGGTAACGGTGCCGCCAGCAAGCGTTCATCCAGCAGGCCCAACCCTTCCTGGAACAGCTGATTGCTGCGTTCGGTATCACCCAATTGCGCCAGCAACCGCGCCAGTTCTGCACAGGCTTCCGGGTTACGCTGCACTCGCAGGCTGCTCTCCAGGTAGTCTCGCGCTTTGCCCCATAAACTGCTTTGCAGGCACAGGCGGCCCAGTGTCAGGAGCAGGCTCGGATCGGCCGGATGATCCTTGAGCCAGCCCTCGGCAGTTTGCAGCTGCCGCACCGGGTCGCTGCCGCGCACGAGCCCGTAAAGGCGCGCCAGGTGGCTGTTGTAATCACGCTTGAGCGCTGTGCGCAGCACTTCTTCCGCTTCCACCTGGGCACCCAGTTGGCGCAGCTGTTCGGCGTAGGCCAGCACCAGTTGCGGCTCCTGGCGCTGGGCCGATGTCAGCTTCTGCCAGGCGCTGTTGAGCGACTGCAGGCCGACGGTGCCGTCCTCTTCCCGCTGCGCTGCCAGGGACAGGTTCTCACCCCAGGCACGGCGTTCCAGGTCGGCCAGCTCGGCAGGTGGCAGTACCTTGTCCTTGCGCAATTCCGGCAACAACCGGATCACTGCCGACCAATCGCCCCGTTGTTGATGCAGGCGTTGCAGCTGGCGCAACGTCTGCACGTTATGCGGATGGCGCTCGTGCATGGCTTGAAGCGTCGCCAGGGCACCCTCGGTGTCGCCTCGATCGGTCTGCAGTTGCGCATGATTCAAGGCAATGGCCAGCTCGGCCTGTGGCTGGCGCTCGAGCGCCCGCTCGAGCAGGTTGTCGCTCTCTTCGTACTTGCCTTGTTCGTTGGCCGCGCGGGCAGCGCCGAGGTAGTAGAGCAGCGGTTGGCGCTCGGCTTCCGCAGCTCGATGCAGGTGACGCTGCGCACTGGCCCAGCGGCCCTCGGCCAGATCCAGCTGGCCATGTTCGATCGCGACCTGCACGCGGCGACTGCGATTGCGTCGCGACCAGGGATTGACCACGCCACTGGATGTCATCACCAGTTCGATCAGCGCCTTGATGCCCCAAATCACCAGCCACAAAACGGCCACCAGCGCGAGGGTAGCCCACAGGCTCGATTCGAAACGAAAGCTCTTGTAGGCGATCAGCACGTAGCCGGAATGCTCGGCAATCGCCAGGCCCAGCGCGGCCGCAGCAGCTATCACCAGATACACGATCACATACAGGCGTTTCATGGCGTGGCCTCCTGCGCGGTGTCAGCGGCAGGCTTGGCCATCGGCTTGACGGATTCCTCGGCGTTGACGTTGCGTCGCTCCAGGTACCCTTGCACCGCGCTCAGTGCGCCAGTGAGGTCCGGGGTCACCACGGTCACCGGCTGCTTGCTCAGCTCACCCACCTGCTCAAGCATCACTTTGCTCTGCGGGTTGTCCGGGTTGAAGTTGCCCTTGAGTATGTCCCGGGCTTCGGCCAGGGCCTGGGTGTACACCGGGCCCTGACCATTCAGCGCAGCCCACTGGGCTTGCTCCAGGGCCAGGCTAAGCGCCAGGCGCACCTGGCTGAGGCTCTGGCCTGCCAGCAATGGGCGAACATTCTTGTCGGCGTTGAAGTCGATGCGGATGTAGCGCGAGATCTGGTCCCACCATTGAGCCCAGCGGCTCGCGCCATCGCCATCGGCGGTCAGGCCCAGCAACGACTCGCCACGGTCCTTGTACTCCGGCGCCAGTTCGGTGAGGTTGATCACCTGGTCGCGCAATGCGCCCAGGCGCAGGAACAGTCCGGTGCGGTCCGGCTGCTCGGTGCTGCGCAGCGCGACCAGGGTCTTGGCCACTTGCTCGCGGGCAGCGAAGGAGCCCGGATCGTTCTGTTCGCGCAGGATTTCGTCGGCACCCTGGACCAGGGCCTGAGCGCTGCTGATGTCCTGCAAAGCAGACAGGCGCAGGCTGGCGAGACGCAACAAATGCTCAGCCTCAGCCAGGCGCCAGTCCTTGCGGCTGGCACCGAGGATGGTCTCCAGGCGCTGGTTCAGGCGCTGCTGATCGCCTTGCAGCTGAGCCACCAGGCGGCTGCGGGCCTCAAGTTCATCGGCAGGGGGCAGTTGCTCCAACCGAGCGCTCAGGCGTTGCTCATTGAGTTTCAGGCTCTGCGCCTGATCGTTCAAGGCCTGCACCTGGCTCAGCTGTTGCTGGTTATTGGCCTGCAGGTGACGCACCTGCCAGACACCCCAACCGCCGACAGCAACGCCGGCAGCACCCAGCAACAGCGCGACGATTGCCAGGCCATTGCCACGGCGCTGCACGGGGGCAGGAGGCACGGTATCAATCGGATCTTCAACCGGGGCATGCAGCACTGGCTGGACGTCATCTTTTGGCAAGGCTGTTTCGCTCACGTATCCATCCTTTGCATTAGAGAACGGGTTCGGGATGCTCCCGTAACGCCGTCAGCAAGGCCGCGGCACTGGCGCCACGACAATCCACAACTATTTGCGCCCCGGCAGCACGTGCCATTTCGGCGACCCGGGGGCTCGGTACAAACAACGGCAACTGCGCCAAGTGCGGCCAGGAATCGCCAGCCAATTGATGCAAGTGCTCAAAACCCTGTCCACTGCTGACCACCAGCCCGTTCAAGCGTTCCGCGCGGATCCGCTCAGGCAGCGTTGCCGGCGGGTAGTGGGGCAATTCGCGACGGTACAACTGCAGATACTCGACACTAGCACCAAGCCCGCGCAAACGCTCAGCGAGCAACTCGCGCCCGCCCTCCCCGCGCATGATCAGCACACGCGAAGCAGGCCCGGCGAGTGCCTGGCGAAACGCGCCATGCTCAAGCAATGCTTCGCTGTCATCGCCCTGCTCGGGAAAGCTGACGTCCAGACGATGCTTATCGAGTATCTGCGCGGTAGCCGCGCCGACGGTGAACCACTTCAACGCCGGTGGCTCTGGCCAATACTCGCTGAGCAACTCGACGGCGATCCTGGCAGCGGGTTTGCTGACCACGATCACCGCATCGAAGCGATCCAGCCTCTGGATCAACTCGCGCATGTTGGCAGAAACGGGAAGAGGCTCTATGCCCAAAAGCGGCAAGCTGCTGCTGAAAACGCCCGCGTCCATCAACACGCTAGCCAGCGCCATCGACTCATCGGCGGGACGCGTCAGCAACAGGCGCCAGCAAGTCACTCGTGACCTGCCTCGCCATAGACCGCTTTGAGGATGTCATCGGCACCCTGGCTCAGGAGGTCTTCAGCCACTTGCACGCCCAGGGCTTCGGCCTCGCTGCGTGGTGCACGTGCCTCGGCGCTGAGCAACAGGCCGCCGCTTGGGTCACCCACCAGGCCGCGCAACCAGACCTGCTGGCCTTCAAGCACGGCGTAGCAGGCGATCGGCACCTGGCAGCCGCCATTCAAATGCTTGTTCAGGGCTCGCTCGGCGGTGACACGGGTAGCCGTGTCCTGATGGTGCAACGGCGTCAGCAAGGCGTGGATTTGCGTATCGACGCTGCGGCACTCGATGCCCACTGCGCCCTGGCCGCCGGCAGGCAGGCTGTCGTCGACGCTGATGGCCGAGGTGATGCGGTCTTCGAAGCCCAGTCGAATCAGGCCGGCAGCTGCCAGGATGATCGCGTCATATTCACCGGCATCGAGCTTGGCAAGTCGCGTGTTGACGTTGCCGCGCAGGAAGCGGATTTCCAGATCCGGGCGACGAGTCAGCAACTGGGCCTGGCGGCGCAGGCTGGAGGTACCGACGATGCTGCCCTCAGGCAGTTCGTCCAGGCTGGCGTAGGTGTTGGAAACGAAAGCGTCGCGCGGATCTTCGCGCTCGCAGATGCAGAACAGCCCCAAGCCTTCGGGGAAGTCCATTGGCACGTCTTTCATTGAGTGCACGGCGATGTCCGCTTCGTTTTCCAGCAGCGCCGTTTCCAGTTCCTTGACGAACAGGCCTTTGCCACCGATTTTCGAAAGCGGCGAGTCGAGCAGCTTGTCGCCGCGACTGACCATTGGCACCAGTGTCACCAGCAGTCCCGGATGGGCCTGTTCCAGGCGGGCTTTGACATATTCGGCCTGCCACAGGGCGAGAGCACTTTTGCGGGTGGCGATGCGGATTTCGCGAGAGGACATGGATCAATCCGTACTGAATAGATACGGCGGATAATAACAGCTCAGCCAAATCCACTTTGACTTGTATCAGAAACGTAGTGGCCTCCCTGGCCTCGGATGTCCTGCAAGCCGCTGGACAAAACGCGTGTGAACCGCGAGTTAAAGCTGCTGCATCATTTTTCGCACGCCCGCCACATGGCGGCGACTGACGATCAGCGCATCACCATTCAAGCCCTTGAGGTACAGCTGGAAATGCCCAAGAGGCGTACGTTGCAGGCGTTCAATTCGCTCGCGAGCCACCAGCGCATTGCGATGGATACGCACGAACCGGTCGCCGAACTCATCCTCAAGTGCCTTGAGAGGCTCGTCGAGCAGCACTTCGCCGCCTTCGTGGCGCAACGTCACATATTTGTGGTCGGCGATAAAATAGACCACCTGGCCCAGCGGGATCAGCTCGATACCCTTACGGGTTCGGGCGCTGATATGACTTCGCGGGCCGCTGCCAGTCTCGGCGGCAGGACGGGTGAGTGCAGCGAGCTGGACGCGATTGGGGCGCTCGGCCTTTTTTAACGCTTCTTGCAAATGTTCAGTGCGCACAGGTTTCACCAGATAGCCTACGGCGCTGGCCTGTAAGGCTTCCACGGCAAATTCATCGGGCCCTGTGCAAAACACCACGGCGGGCGGGGTTTCGCGTTCGCACAATCTTGCAGCCACTTGCAGGCCATCAAGGCCCGGCATGCCGATATCGAGCAACACGATATCCGGCTTGTGGCTGTCGATCAGTGCCAACGCCTCTTCGCCGTTCGTGGCGCTAGGCTCCAGGACGCTGTATCCCTCGAGTTCGCCAACCATTCGGCTCAGGCGCTCGCGGGCCAAGGGTTCGTCATCAACGATCAGGACATTCATATTGCGCTGGATTCCTGCGTGAGTCTCGCACAAGGATAGCGTAGACAGGTGAAGTGACGTCCGTCACCGCGATCCACGCTAAGACTAGCGCGAGGGCCAAAAAGTGCCGCTGGAACGACGGCTAAATTTTCATCATCCGGGCAATTATCGGCCCAGGCCCGCGTTGGCGAGGCATCGCCGTAGGGTTTGCTGATACACAATATGCACACCCCCTCTTTTTATAGCCAGTTGCAGCGCCCGGAAGTGCGCTGATCCCTCTGTCCAACTGTAGACGGTTGCCGGCGCGATATTGCTCAATCGAAAAATATCGTTGTGCGAATTATTGAAAGTCGGACCTGCCCCGGCTCGGCAGCCTCTGAAATCATTCCTGTCGACCAGTGTCAGCGACAGGCTTGGCAACCCTGTTATTATCCGCCACAGCTTCCAACGTCACTTTATTTCACCCGATACGAGCGAATTCATGAGCACTGACAAGACCAATCAGTCCTGGGGCGGCCGCTTCAGTGAACCCGTCGACGCCTTCGTCGCCCGCTTCACCGCCTCCGTCACCTTCGACCAGCGCCTGTATCGCCACGACATCATGGGCTCGATCGCCCACGCCACCATGCTGGCCAAGGTCGGCGTACTGACCGACGCCGAACGCGACAGCATCATCGATGGCCTGAACACCATCCAGGGTGAAATCGAGGCCGGACAATTCGACTGGCGCATCGACCTCGAAGACGTGCACATGAACATCGAGGCGCGCCTGACCGATCGCATCGGCGTGACCGGAAAAAAACTGCACACCGGGCGCAGCCGTAACGATCAGGTCGCAACCGACATCCGCTTGTGGCTGCGTGACGAGATCGACCTGATCCTCGCCGAAATCACCCGCCTGCAACAAGGGCTGCTGGAGCAGGCAGAGCGCGAAGCCGACAGCATCATGCCGGGCTTCACCCACCTGCAAACCGCGCAGCCGGTGACTTTCGGGCATCACATGCTGGCCTGGTTCGAAATGCTCAGCCGTGACTACGAGCGCCTGGTCGACTGCCGCAAGCGCACCAACCGCATGCCCTTGGGCAGCGCCGCGCTGGCCGGCACCACCTACCCGATCGACCGCGAGTACACCGCCCAGCTGCTGAATTTCGACGCCGTCGGCGGCAATTCGCTGGACAACGTTTCCGATCGTGACTTCGCCATCGAATTCTGTTCGGCCGCCAGTATCGCGATGATGCACCTGTCGCGTTTCTCCGAAGAACTGGTGCTTTGGACCAGCGCCCAATTCCAGTTCATCGACCTGCCGGACCGCTTCTGCACCGGCAGCTCGATCATGCCGCAAAAGAAGAACCCGGACGTGCCCGAACTGGTTCGCGGCAAGACCGGCCGCGTATTCGGCGCATTGATGGGCCTGCTGACCCTGATGAAAGGCCAACCCCTGGCCTACAACAAGGACAACCAGGAAGACAAGGAACCGCTATTCGACGCCGCCGACACCTTGCGCGACTCGCTGCGGGCGTTCGCCGACATGATCCCGGCGATCAAACCCAAGCACGCCATGATGCGCGAAGCGGCCCTGCGCGGGTTTTCCACTGCGACTGACCTGGCCGACTACCTGGTCCGTCGTGGCCTGCCATTCCGAGATTGCCACGAAATTGTTGGCCATGCCGTGAAATACGGCGTTGAAAGTGGCAAGGACCTGGCGGAGATGAGCCTGGAAGAGCTGCGCAAGTTCAGCGACCAGATCGACCAGGACGTGTTCGCGGTGCTGACCCTTGAAGGCTCGGTGAATGCCCGTGACCATATCGGCGGGACTGCACCAGCGCAGGTGAAAAAGGCTGTGGTTCGCGGCCAGGCACTGCTCGCCAGCCGCTAGAAACATCGCGGGCAAGCTCCCACAGGTTTCTCTGGTGACCACAGATCGTTGGCCAACAGGGAACCTTGGGGGAGCGGGCTTGCCCGCGATGACTGACTTCAGAGCGCTACAAAACCTACCGCTTGGACGCGACCATCGCCATAAACGCCGGCATGGCCGCTTCCTTGTCCTTCGCAATCCGCTGCACATGCGGATTCTGCTCCAGCCGCTCCAGCAGAAGCCTGGCCGCCGGCAGTTCCGCCAGCAAATCCAGGTCGAATAGCTTCTTCGCCACTGCGCACGCCAGCGGCACGCTGTACAGGAAATAAAGATCCGCCACGCTCAGGCTGTCACCCGCTACGTAAGGAGCGAACTTGGCGTGCCTGCCCAGCGAGGCAAACCCCAGCAGCAACTCCGCCTTGGTCTTTTCCTTGATCGCATCCGCTACCGGCATGCCGAAAAATGCTTCGGGATAGCAAGCGCGGCCTGGCAATTCGATATACAACTCGATTTCCTTGGCCAGCGCCAACACCTGGGCCCGCTCGAACGGATCGCTCGGCAGCAGTGGCTTGCCCGCCTGGCTCTGCTCTATGTACTCGAGGATTACTGCGGTTTCATTGACGAACCCCTGCTCGACGCCCAGCACCGGCACTTTGCCGCGCGGGCTGATCGCCAGGGTTTCGGCACTGGTGCCGGCATAAAACGGCACTTCCTCAAACGGCAGACCCTTTTCCAGCAGTGCCAGTTTGACCATGTTGTAATAGTTGCTGACAGAAAATCCGTAGAGCTTGAGCATCACAAAGCCTCCAGGCCGTGCAGGGGTTGGCAGCGCCAGTTATAGAACGCCCCTGCAGTTCTTGCCAGCAGCATCACAGCGCTGAATGCAGGTAAACTGGCCGTCTTAACTTGAGGAGCCTGCCATGAGCGAGCCAACAGATATCGAGATCGACGAAGAAGAGTTCGCCGAGAACACTCTGGTCGAAGCGATCGAAAACCAGATTGAAAGCGACAACCCGCCTGCGGCCAAGGCAACCTTCAACAAGCTGACGCTGGTGGGTTACGAGCGCGAAGAAATTCTCAACCTGATGGCCCACGTGCTGGCAGTAGAAATCGACGCAATCCTCGAAGAAGACCGCGCGTTCAACACCGAATGGTACGAAACGGCACTGCGCGCCCTGCCCGAGCTGCCACCAGAAAAGAAATAACTCAATCCACTGTAGGAGCGAGCTCGCTCGCGAAAAACTCAAGAGCGACGCTGAGCATCTGGCTAACCGCGTTTTCGTTCACGATCTTCGCGAACAAGCTCGCTCCTACAGAAAAGCATCCGCAATATCACTATTGCCTCTCCCGCAGCAAAAAAACCCCACTGCAAGCACTGGACATGCCGCACAACTCGGCTCACCTTAGGGGCGCTATCGTCCAATTCCTAGAAAGTCTGGAGTCCTTATGTCGCTTACCCCTGAGTTGGTTGCCGAACTGGAAATCCTCGCACTCTTCAACCTGGACAGTTCCCAGGAAGGTTTGAAAATTCATCAGACCGCTGCCCCAAAAGCCATTGCCGCTGCCAAACGCCTGTACGACAAAGAGCTGATCGATCAGCCTGACGGCGGTTATCTGACCAGCCTCGGACGTGACGCCGCACAAAATATCCAAACGCTACTGACCATCCTGAACGTCGAAGAAACAGCCTGAATGTGACTGTATCGCCCACGGAAACCCCTGTTACGGGATTTCCGCGGGCACCCTCTGTCGCACGTCGTCGCAGCGCGATAAAAATCTGACGTCAGAAAACCAAAATCAGCTTAAATGTCCCGGGGCCGAGGCGCTAAACTGCGCTTATCCCGAGATCACCTGCGCCCGTGCCTACCGAGCCGGTTTGAGCTGACATGACCCGCAACCATGAAATCCGCCCCGACCTGGACGAAGGCATTGACCGCAAGGTTCTCAGCCAGCTGCGCGCACGTTTTCTAACGCTCAACGAAGGCCGTATCGCCCGTGCGCTCGAAGGCCTGTCGAGCCGTCAGCAGGCGGTGCTGACGCTGCTGCCACTGTTCTTTCACGTCAATCATCCGCTGCTGCCCGGCTACGTCTCGGGCAATACACCGGCCGGGCTGTCGAATTACGAGCCGGACGCCACCACCCTCGCCGATGCCCAGCGCCTGACCCGATCGTTTTCCTACAAGCCGCGCCACGGCAGCAACCCGCCACGCCCCATCCATGGCCTGTTCCTGATGGGCAGTCTCGGCACCCTGGCCCAGGCGGACCAGAGCGATATGGATGTCTGGGTGTGCCACGCAACGGATCTGGGCGAGAACGAACTCGCCGAGCTGCGCAAGAAGTGTCAGTTGCTGGAAGCCTGGGCAGCGAGCCAGGGGGCCGAGGCGCACTTTTTCCTGATCGACGCGGCGCGCTTTGTTCGCGGCGAGCGGGATAACCAGCTCAGCTCGCAAGACTGCGGCACCACCCAGCACTACCTGTTGCTGGACGAGTTCTATCGCACCGCCATCTGGCTGGCCGGCCGCACCCCCATCTGGTGGCTGGTGCCGGTGTACGAAGAGGCGAACTACGAACGGTATACCCACGCGCTGATCTCCAAGCGCTTCATCCGCGCCGACGAGACGCTGGACCTGGGGCATATGGCGTACATTCCGCCTGGCGAATTCATCGGGGCAGGCCTGTGGCAGTTATTCAAGGGCATCGATTCGCCATACAAATCAGTGCTCAAACTGCTATTGATCGAGGTTTACGCCAGCGAACATCCCAGGGTCAATTGCCTCAGCCTGCGCTTCAAGCAAGCGGTGTTCGCCAACCAGCTCGACCTGGACGAGCTCGACCCCTACGTCGTGGTCTACCGGCGCATCGAGGAATACCTCAAGGCCCGAGGGGAATCGGAGCGCCTGGAGCTGGTGCGTCGCGCGCTGTACCTGAAGGTCAACCGCAAGCTGACCGTCAGCAACAATCGCACCCGCAGCTGGCAACGTTCGCTGCTCGAACGCCTGGCCCATGAGTGGAACTGGGACGACCGGCACCTGGCCCTGCTCGACAGCCGCAGCCAGTGGAAAGTGCGCCAGGTCGGCACTGAACGCCGCGCCCTGGTCAGCGAACTCAACTACAGCTATCGCTTCCTGACCCGCTTCGCCCGTGATGAACAAAGCGCCAGCCTGATTAACAAACGCGACCTCAATGTGCTGGGACGCCGGCTGTATGCAGCCTTCGAGCGCAAGTCGAACAAGGTCGAATTCATCAACCCGGGGATTGCTCCGGACCTGGCCGAAGACACGTTGACGCTGGTGTTCGCACCGAGCATGAAGGAAACGGGGCAATCCCAATGGGGCCTGTACAACGGCAGCCTGGCGGCGCACGAGTGGGAGCATTTCGCGCCGATCAAGCGCAGCCGCCATTTACTGGAATTGCTCACCTGGTGCCATCGCAACGGCGTGATCGACAGCAGCACGCGCCTGGCGCTGCACCCGGGCGCCAGCGACCTCAGCGAGTTCGAGCTGTTCAACCTGCTCGGCAGCCTGCAACAGAGCATCGCCCTGCCCCTGACCGCCGTCGCCGAAGAACCGCTGCTGCGCGCCGCCGTGCCGAGCGAAGTGTTACTCCTGATTAACGTGGGAGTGGATCCGCTCAAGCATCATCGCGACCTGAATATCCTGATGACCACCGAACGTACCGACTCCCTCAGCTACGCCGGGGTGCGGGAGAACCTGGTGCTGACCCTGGATCAGGTAACGCTCAACAGCTGGAACGAAGTGCTGGTCAACCGTTTCGACGGCCCCCACGCTTTGCTCGACTGCCTGTGCGACTACCTCAACCATTTGCCGGATGGCCCGCAGCAACCCCGGTTGCGCGTGCGCTGCTTCTGTCACAACCGCGCGCAATTCATCGCCCAGCGGGTCGAAGAGATCATCGACAGTGCGCATGACCTGCTGCTGAGCCGCCTCAATCATCGCTACCTGCTTCAGGTCCAGCAGCACTACCACGTGCTGGAGCTGGTGCCGGGACAGGTCAAACATGTTGCCTTGGCCACGCTGGCCGAACTGGTTGACTACCTTGCCAGGCAACAGACGAGCTACAGCCCGCTGCACCTGGACCCCATGGCCCTTGCCGACCATGACCTGGCGCTGATCCTGCCAATGGGCCAGCCAGCCTGCATCCAGGTGTTCTACCGGGTCCATGAAGACCAGGCAGATATCTACATATTGGATGAGTTCAACGCCTTGTGGCAGCAGCGTCTGCCCTATCACGACGATCAGAGCCTGCTGGTGCCACTGCAGCGTTTCCTTCAGTCCATCGGGTTTCGACGCGAAGCCTTGCTGCCCATGAGTGGCGTGTCGCCTTCGAGCCTCGAACTACAGTATTACCAGGTGTTACCGTCAGGCCCGATGCGGGCTCGGCGGGTCGAAAGCCGACCGGCGCCGGTGCTTGCGCCGAACCAACCGTTCTATGACGTGCAGGCCATCGTCGGCAAAGCCGGGGCCGACAGGGTGCAGGTCACCCTGTACTGTAATCAGCGCGAGTTTTCGGAGTTGGAGCATGGTGATCATCTGTTCAGGGTGGTGGCCCGGGAAATCGTCGAGCAACGCCGGGAACCCGAACGTTATCGGTGCTACATCACCGATCTGGACCTGTCGGGCCTGGCCGGTGATGATCAGCGCTCAAGTAATGTGTACCTGGGTTACAAGGCCGACCTGGAGCGCGCCTTGAACGAGGCGCTCGAGCAGGTCTGAGGAGTCTTACTCCGGGAAATCACCGCCATTGGCAGGCTGGGATTCAACTTCCAGCAGGGTCAGCTTCAGGGTCTTGCCACCCGGTGCCGGCCAGTCGATGTGCTGACCCACTTTGAGGCCCAGCAGCGCGCTGCCGACAGGTGCCAGGATGGAAATCTTGCCTTCGTCGGCGTTCGCATCCTTGGGGTAGACCAGGGTCAGGTGGTAGTCCTTGCCGCTGCTTTCCTCCCGGCAATGCACTTTGGAATTCATGGTCACGACGTCGGCAGGCACATCTTCGTGTCCGACCAGGGTATCGGCGCGATCCAGTTCGGTTTGCAGCGCGATAACGCCCGGCAGCGTGTCATCCAGGCTGTCGATCAGGCGCTCCAGACGTTGCACGTCCAGACGGGTAAGGGTGATGGAAGGTGCGGTCATGATCAGGGCAGACTCCTTTCTTCTGCACGAAAAAAGCAAAACCCCGCCACAAAAAGGCAGGGTTTTCACGAGCCTCGATGGGTTGAGGCGTACCCGGACACTATCACAGCTCAATAAATATACAAGCCAGTGGCGGCGGACGGCTTTGCCCCTGTAGGAGCTGCCGCAGGCTGCGATCTTTTGATCTTGTTCTTAGGCGAACTCAGAATCGCTAAAAATCAAGATCAAAAGATCGCAGCCTTCGGCAGCTCCTACAGGATATTGGTGCTGGCTTTGCGATTTGAGGCCTGGGCGCAGATGACCCGGCGGCGATCGTCGTCGGCCGAGCGCCATTCGCGGATGTCTTCGACGTGGCGAAAACACCCCAGGCAAACCTTCTGCTCGTCCAGCCGGCAGACTCCGCTGCACGGCGACGGGACTGCCGCGCTGACGTTGCTGTAGAGCGGCTTGGGCGGACGAACAGATGCAGGCTCGGCCACTTTTTACAAACCTTCGAAATCGAATTCAGCACCGGCCTGCTGCTTGACGATGCGCTCGAGCATCTCGCCGAGCTGCTCTTCGCTCTTGTCACACATCCAGCGCTCGCTCTCTTCGTCGTAGTCGAAGTGGAACCCACCGGACACCGCTGCCAGCCACAGCTGACGCAACGGCTCCTGACGGCTGAAGATCAACTGGCTGCCGTTTTCGAACTTCACGGTCAACACGCCAGCCGAACTCTCCAGATCGATGTCCAGGTCGCTGTCGTCAAAGATATCCTCCAGCGTTTGCTGGGTGGCATCGACCAGATCGTGGAAACGGGCTTCGGTCAAACTCATTACGGCAACCTCAAAAAGTGTCTACTCGCGCTCAAGCGCCGCACGATACGGGCGAGCCCCGGTGATTGCAAAGGATAACGATCAAGGGTCGATACAGGTAGATAAAACACTGTACCTGTGGGAGCGGGCTCGCACGCGAAGGGGCCAGCACATTCAATATCTTTGTTGACTGACACACCGCTTTCACGAGCAAGCCCGCTCCCACAGGCATTGCGGCGCCGTTCCGTGGGTCGTGCACAGCCCCGCCGGACGGGAGGGCCGTCGCATAGGCAAGCTGCCGGGTGGCCGGTATACTCCGGCGCAATTAAAGCATTTTCAAGGATTTCGCCATGAAGCGCCTGATCTCTTCCCTTGCTGCGCTCGCTGCGGTTGCCTGCCTGCTGTCGGCCTGTGGGCAAAAAGGCCCGCTGTACCTGCCTGACGATTCCCAGGATCCTGTCGAGCAGGCCAAGTCGTCGCAGCAGCAGCCTGCGTCGAAAGCCCACAAGCACGACGTCTACCAATAAGGGAACCTCATGGACGCTTTTAACTACCGTGACGGTGAGCTGTTCGCGGAAGGTGTTGCCCTGTCCGCCATCGCCGAGCGTTTTGGCACGCCGACTTACGTCTACTCGCGCGCGCACATCGAAGCCCAGTACCTGGCTTACGCCGACGCGCTGGCCGGCACGCCACACCTGGTGTGTTTTGCGGTCAAGGCCAACTCCAACCTGGGTGTACTGAATGTCCTGGCGCGTCTGGGCGCCGGTTTCGACATCGTCTCCCGTGGTGAGCTGGAACGTGTGCTGGCCGCTGGCGGCAGCGCTGACAAGATCGTGTTCTCCGGAGTCGGCAAGACCCGTGACGATATGCGTCGCGCCCTGGAAGTCGGCGTGCATTGCTTCAACGTCGAATCCACCGACGAGCTGGAACGGCTGCAAGTCGTGGCAGCCGAGCTGGGCGTTCGCGCGCCGATCTCGCTGCGCGTCAATCCGGACGTCGATGCCGGCACTCACCCCTACATCTCCACCGGGCTGAAGGAAAACAAATTCGGCATCGCCATCGCCGACGCCGAGGACGTGTATGTCCGCGCCGCTCAACTGCCAAACCTGGAAGTGGTCGGCGTCGATTGCCACATCGGCTCCCAGCTGACCACCCTGCCGCCGTTCATCGACGCCCTCGATCGCCTGCTGGGCCTGGTCGACCGTCTCGGCGATTGTGGCATCTACCTGCGTCACATCGACCTCGGTGGTGGCCTGGGTGTGCGTTATCGCGATGAAGAGCCGCCATTGGCTGCCGACTACATCAAGGCCGTGCGCGAGCGTCTGGACGGCCGCGACCTGGCGCTGGTGTTCGAGCCGGGCCGCTTCATCGTGGCCAACGCCGGCGTGCTGCTGACCCAGGTCGAGTACCTCAAGCACACCGAGCACAAGGACTTCGCCATCGTCGATGCCGCCATGAACGACCTGATCCGCCCGGCGCTGTACCAGGCCTGGATGGACGTCACCGCAGTGCGCCCGCGCGACACCGCTGGCCGCGCCTACGACATCGTCGGGCCGATCTGCGAGACCGGCGACTTCCTGGCCAAGGATCGTCAGCTGGCATTGGAAGAAGGTGACCTGCTGGCCGTGCATTCGGCGGGCGCCTATGGGTTTGTCATGAGTTCCAACTACAACACTCGCGGCCGCGCCGCTGAAGTGTTGGTGGACGGTGATGAGGCATTTGAAGTGCGTCGCCGTGAAACGGTAGCCGAGTTGTTCGCTGGCGAAAGCCTGCTGCCGGAGTAAGACCATGCTGCTGCGTTTTACCAAGATGCACGGCCTGGGCAACGATTTCATGGTCCTCGACCTGGTCAGCCAGCACGCGCACATTTTGCCCAAGCACGCCAAGCAATGGGGCGACCGGCACACCGGCATCGGTTTCGACCAGTTGCTGATCGTCGAAGCCCCCAGCAACCCGGACGTGGACTTCCGCTATCGGATCTTCAACTCCGACGGCTCCGAAGTGGAACAGTGCGGCAACGGTGCGCGCTGTTTCGCCCGCTTTGTGCTCGACAAACGCCTGACCGCAAAACGGCAGATCCGCGTCGAGACCAAGAGCGGCATCATCGAACTGGATATTCGCAGCGACGGCCAGATCAGCGTGAACATGGGCGCGCCGCGCCTGGTGCCGGCCGACATCCCGTTCGAAGCGCCTGAGCAGGCGCTCAGCTACCAGATCGAAGTCGACGGTACCGAGGTCGACCTGGCCGCCGTGTCCATGGGCAACCCCCATGCGGTACTGCGGGTCAGCGACATCAACAATGCACCGGTGCATGAACTGGGACCGAAGATCGAACATCACCCGCGCTTTCCGGCACGGGTGAACGTCGGCTTCCTCCAGGTCATCGACCGCAACCGCGCGCAACTGCGCGTCTGGGAACGCGGCGTCGGGGAAACCCAGGCCTGCGGTACCGGTGCCTGCGCAGCCGCAGTGGCCGCGATCAGCCAGGGGTGGATGGATTCGCCGCTATTGATCGACCTGCCCGGCGGGCGCCTGTCCATTGAATGGGCAGGCCCTGGCCAACCGGTGATGATGACCGGCCCGGCAGTTCGTGTTTACGAAGGACAAGTACGTCTTTGAGTGAGTCAATCCGATGACCGACAAGCCCCAGGTACCCGCCCTACAGCCCGACGAATCCCCTTCCGAAAGCCTTGAGGCGGCGGCAATTGCCGCGTACCTGGAGGCTCATCCGGATTTCTTCATCGAGCACGAAGAACTGCTCCCAGCCTTGCGCATTCCGCATCAGCGCGGCGACACCATCTCGCTGGTCGAACGCCAGATGACCATTCTGCGCGACCGCAACATTGAACTGCGACATCGCCTGTCACACTTGATGGACGTGGCCAGGGACAACGATCGTCTCTTCGACAAGACCCGGCGCCTGATTCTCGCCCTGATGGATGCTGCCAGCCTCGAAGATGTGGTGATCGGCGTCGAGGACAGCCTGCGCCAGGACTTCCAGGTGCCCTTTGTCAGCCTGATCCTGCTCGGTGACAACCCGATGCCGGTCGGCCGCTGGGTGACCCATGCCGACGCCCAGGCCGCCATTGGTGGGTTGCTGTCCGAGGACAAGAGCGTCGCCGGCAGCCTGCGTGAGCACGAGCTGGATTTCCTCTTTGGCGAGGAGCAACGCAAGCAGATCGGTTCGACCGCTGTCGTCGCGATCAGCCATCAAGGCATCCACGGCGTACTGGCCATCGCCAGCCGTGATCCGCAGCACTACAAAAGCTCGGTGGGAACGCTGTTCCTCAGCTACATCGCCGAAGTCATGGGCCGCGTGCTGCCACGGGTGAACAATCCGCTGCGCTCGGTACGCTGATCGTGGAGCGACAACTGGACGCTTACTGCGAACACCTGCGCAGTGAGCGGCAGGTGTCGCCTCACACGCTGCAGGCCTATCGTCGCGACCTCGACAAAGTGCTGGGCTGGTGCGTCAAACAGAACATCGCCAGCTGGGCGGCCCTGGACATCCAGCGCCTGCGAGGCCTGATCGCCCGCCTGCACTCCCAGGGCCAATCATCCCGCAGCCTCGCGCGCCTGCTGTCGGCAGTGCGCGGGCTCTATCACTACCTGAACCGCGAAGGGCTGTGCGATCACGACCCGGCCAATGGCCTGGCACCGCCCAAGGGCGAGCGTCGCCTGCCCAAGACCCTGGACACCGATCGGGCATTGCAACTGCTCGAGGGTGGGGTGGAAGATGATTTTCTGGCACGCCGCGATCAGGCGATCCTGGAGTTGTTCTACTCCTCCGGCCTGCGGCTGTCGGAGCTGACCGGGCTCAACCTCGATCAACTGGACCTGGCCGACGGCATGGTCCAGGTGCTCGGTAAAGGCAGCAAGACCCGACTCTTGCCCGTCGGCGCGAAAGCCCGTGAAGCGCTGGAGTTGTGGCTGCCATTGCGCGCCATGGCCAACCCCGCAGATGACGCGGTGTTTGTCAGCCAACAGGGCCGGCGCCTTGGTCCACGGGCGATTCAGGTTCGGGTGAAAGCCGCCGGTGAACGCGAGCTGGGGCAGAACCTGCACCCGCACATGCTGCGGCACTCCTTCGCCAGCCACCTGCTGGAGTCTTCGCAGGACCTGCGCGCCGTGCAGGAACTACTCGGCCACTCGGACATCAAGACCACCCAGATCTATACCCACCTGGACTTCCAGCACCTGGCGACGGTCTACGACAATGCCCACCCACGGGCCAAACGCATTAAGGGCGATGATTCATGACGATCCAATTGATCACTTTCGACCTCGACGACACCCTGTGGGACACCGCCCCGGTGATTGTCAGCGCCGAAGCCGTGTTGCGCCAATGGCTCACCGAACACGCGCCGAACCTGGGCGCAGTACCGGTCGAGCACTTGTGGGCAATTCGCGAGCGCATCCTGGGCAACGAACCCGGCCTCAAGCACCGCATCAGCGCCCTGCGCCGCCGTGTCCTGTTCCATGCACTGGAGGACGCTGGCTACACCCACGCAGAAGCCACTGATCTGGCTGACCAGAGTTTTGAAGTGTTTCTGCATGCGCGCCACCAGTTGGAAATCTTCCCCGAAGTAGCGCCGACCCTGGAGACGCTGGCCAGGCACTACGCCCTCGGGGTCGTGACCAATGGCAATGCCGACGTTCGACGGCTGGGGCTGGCGGATTATTTCAAGTTCGCCTTGTGTGCCGAAGACATCGGCATCGCCAAGCCCGATGCGCGCCTGTTTCATGAGGCGCTGCAACGTGGAGGTGCGACGGCGCAGACCGCCGTGCACATCGGTGATCATCCGGGCGACGACATTGCCGGAGCACAACAGGCAGGACTGCGGGCCATCTGGTTCAACCCGGCGGGCAAGGCGTGGGAAGCCGAAAAGGCCCCGGACGCCGAAATCCGCAGCCTGACCGAATTACCGGCGTTGCTGGCGCGGTGGAGTGCGACAAAAATTTGAGGCGCGGCTGAAAAGATCGCAGCCTTCGGCAGCTCCTACAGGTGTACACAATAAAATGCAGGAGCTGCCGAAGGCTGCGATCTTTTGATTTTCAGGCATGAAAAAGCCCGCAGCGACGGCGGGCTTTTTCAGCAAGCAAGGGCAAGCGCCTAGATAGGCCGGCTGCCGTACTTGTTGTCAGGCTTCTTGGGAGGATCGGCGACCACATTGGCCTCCACTTCCTGCACCTTGCCGCCTTTGGCCAGGAACTCTTCCATGGCTTTGGCGAGCGCATCGCGCTCTTTGTTTTTCGCTTCGACGCTCGGCAGCTCATCGACCGAAACCGCAGCCTTGGCCTTGCCTTTGGCGGTCGGAACGGGCGTTTCACCGCCATCGTCTTCAGCGACGTCTTCCGCCGCTGCTTCCAGACCTTCTTCGGTTTCGTCGTCGTCGCCTACTTCGAGGTCGTCGTTTTCCAGATCATCGTCGCTCATGTTCTACCTCATGACTTGCGAAAAGCAGATTAGTTATAGCCCAGCTTTGCCGTCTGTCGACGGCTGCCAGAAAAAATTCAACCGCCATTGATGACCAATGGCTTATGCCCCTTCACCGTGCAAGGTGGCGAGGACTTTACGAGCACCACCATGATCACGGTGCTCGCCCAGATAAACGCCTTGCCAGGTTCCCAACGCCAGTCGGCCTGCCGAAACCGGCAAACTGAGCTGACAGCCGAGCACGCTGGCCTTGAAATGCGCCGGGAGGTCGTCCAGGCCTTCGTCGTTGTGCTCAAAGCCGTCTGTTCCTTGTGGGATCAGACGATTGAAAAATCGTTCGAAGTCGCGACGTACCGCCGGATCGGCGTTCTCGTTGATGGTCAACGACGCCGAGGTGTGCTGCAGCCACAAGTGCAACAGACCGACCCGACATGCCCTGATTTCAGGCAAACCGGCGAGTAACTCGTCTGTTACCAGATGAAAGCCCCGGGGCCTCGCCCGCAAGGTAATCAGAGTCTGTTGCCACATACAGTTCTCCGCACGTTCGGGGCGCATTCTAGCGCGCTCTGGGAAAAAACAAAGGCCCTAATATTCCTTCGTTGCTGTAAGCCATTGGCCGCACAAAATCGCTCGGTACAAAGGTAGCCAAAGCTCGAGGAAAAAACCTTTCAGCTTCCCTTCCAGTGACAAATCCGGGGCAAAAAAATGCCCGGCGAACCGGGCATTATTTTTTGCGCAAAACTTACAAGTTGTAGCCACGCTCGTTGTGCAGTGCCAGGTCGATACCCACCGCCTCTTCTTCCTCAGTCACTCGCAGACCCATGACGGCGTCCAGGACCTTGAGAATGATGTAGGTGATGATCGCGGTGTAGATCACTGTGAAGCCTACACCTTTGAGCTGCACCCAGACTTGTGCGCCGATATCGGTCACAGTGCCGAAACCACCCAGGGCCGGTGCGGCGAACACGCCGGTGAGGATCGCGCCGAGAATACCGCCGATACCGTGCACACCAAAGGCGTCCAGGGAGTCGTCGTAGCCGAGTTTGCGTTTCAGGGTGGTCGCGCAGAAGAAGCACACCACGCCTGCAGCCAGGCCGATCACCAGGGCACCCATCGGGCCCACGGTACCAGCGGCCGGAGTGACAGCCACCAGACCGGCTACCACACCCGAGGCAATACCCAATGCGCTAGGCTTGCCGTGGGTGACCCACTCGGCAAACATCCAGCCCAGGGCGGCGGCAGCGGTAGCGATCTGGGTAACCAGCATCGCCATGCCCGCAGTGCCGTTGGCAGCAGCCGCAGAGCCGGCGTTGAAGCCGAACCAGCCGACCCACAGCATCGCAGCACCCATCAGGGTGTAGCCGAGGTTGTGCGGAGCCATTGGCGTGGTCGGGAAACCTTTGCGCTTGCCCAGTACCAGGCAGCAGATCAGGCCAGCCACACCGGCGTTGATGTGCACCACGGTGCCGCCCGCGAAGTCGAGCACGCCCCAGTCCCACATCAGGCCGCCGTTGCCAGACCAGACCATGTGCGCGATCGGTGCATACACCAGGGTGAACCAGATGCCCATGAAGATCAGCATGGCGGAGAATTTCATCCGCTCTGCAAAAGCACCGACGATCAACGCAGGCGTGATGATGGCGAACGTCATCTGGAAGGTGATGAACACCGCCTCAGGGAACAGCGCCGCAGGACCGGTCAGGCTCGATGGCGTGACACCGGCGAGGAACGCCTTGCCCATGCCGCCGAAGAACGAGTTGAAGTTGACGACGCCCTGCTCCATGCCGGTGGTGTCGAACGCAATGCTGTAGCCATAAATGACCCACAGGATGCTGATCAGACCGGTAATGGCGAAGCACTGCATCATCACGGAAAGAATGTTTTTGGAACGAACCATGCCGCCGTAGAACAGCGCGAGGCCGGGAATGGTCATGAACAGCACGAGGGCTGTAGAGGTCAGCATCCAGGCGGTGTCGCCGGAATTGAGGACTGGGGCCGCCACTTCGTCTGCCGCCATAGCCAGGCTGGGCATTACGAGGGACAACAGGGCTCCTAGCCCTGCGAATTTACGCAGAGTCATATTGTTTTCTCCTGGGGCGTTGGGTTTGTGGCGGCTTTTAGATTGCGTCGGTATCGGTTTCGCCGGTACGGATGCGAATCGCCTGTTCCAGATTGACCACGAAGATCTTGCCGTCACCGATCTTGCCGGTGTTGGCTGCCTTGGTGATCGCCTCGATAACCCGATCAAGATCCTTGTCGTCAATGGCGACATCGATCTTCACCTTTGGCAGGAAATCGACCACGTATTCCGCGCCGCGATACAGCTCGGTGTGACCCTTCTGCCGACCGAAGCCTTTGACCTCAGTAACGGTAATGCCCTGCACGCCGATCTCGGACAAAGACTCGCGCACGTCGTCCAGTTTGAACGGCTTGATGATGGCAGTGACTAGCTTCATGAAAACTCTCTCCCGAATTGGTGGACTTGCCCCAGGAAAACAAACCCGACTCAAGTCTAAGCGCAGTGCCTGGCTTTGTAACGCATCGTCGGCCCTACCTGCCCGTCCGACGCCAGTTAACCGCTCCTGGCGAAACACTTCCCCGTTTCGCCCGGCGCACTGCATTCGTCACAGCGACTGCATCAGTGCATGGGTTACTAGGCTCTTAGCAGAAAGCTTGCCATCTCTTGAAAAGCGCCTGAATTCAACCCCTTGGCCGGGCATGCAGCCGAATGGGCGAAAAACATGCGACGTATACGCACAACAACGGTGCGATACCGTTCGTCCCCATGCGCGAAAACCGTGCATCCCCGTGCTCGGGATTGACTATAGACACTGCGTGATACACTGCTCGCCATTGTTTCCAGGACCTTTCCCATGCTCGCGCCCAAAGACTTCCTCGACGCCCTCACGGGTACCGCCTCGCGCCTTTTCAGCGGCGACACGCCATTGCCGAAAAGCGAAATCGAAAGCCAGTTCAAGGCATTGTTGCAGAGCGGCTTCAGCAAGCTGGACCTGGTGAGCCGTGAAGAATTCGATAGCCAGATGGTCGTGCTGGCACGCACTCGGGCACGCCTGGAAAGCCTCGAAGCAAAAGTGGCCGAGATGGAAGCAAAGCTCAACCCGCCAATCGAATAAACACCGCAAATCCCTGTGGGAGCGGGCATATTCGCAAAAAGGCCCGCCTCCCCTCCCAGCCCGGATCACCCGCTTGCGTAGGAGCTGCCGAAGGCTGCGATCTTTTGATCCCCAGGTTTGGCGACCTGAAAGCCAAAGGTGTACTACGATCCTCGACCCCAGTCATGGCTGTTGTGCGTGGGAGACCCTCGGGTCTGCCGGGTTCCTTTTGCTCCGGTTCGCCAACCCGCGTACAACTGCCACCCATTCGTTTGGCGATGTCGGCTGGCAGCCCATTGAGCAAAAAGAGCTGCATCAATGAACTGCGATGAAGCTTATCCCCCCCACGTCTTCACTCGCCACAATCGCCCTCTGCGCGCCCTTCTGCTGGAAAACCCGCTGTGGATTCGTTTGCAGGATGTTCCGCGCATGCTGGCGACGAGGGCACGGCCACGGCCTGCGCGATTTCGGATTGCGCCATACGACACGATCTCCTAAGCTCGCTTCTGCTGAACATTCAGCACCGGGTTTGGCGACCTGGAAACCTCGACATATCGCAACCACATTCGAACAGGGAATTTTCCCGTCTCGAATTATGGCGGCTCTGCGTGGGAGACCCTCGGGTCTGCCGGATGTCGGGGATTACCGGTTCGCCAACCCGCGCATAGCTGCCACCTTTTCGTTTGGCGACGAACAGCCGGTAGTCTTCACTCGACCCCCGAGAACTACACAATGGACGAAAACTATCTAACCCCTGAAGTCTTCACGCGCCACAAACTCCATCTCCACGCCCTGCTCCTGCAAAACCAACCCTGGTTCAGCGCCCGCGACCTCGGCCGTCTACTGCGCATCTTCCTCGATGAACGCGCAGTGCGAAAACTCGACCCGGACCAGCACCGGTCCCTGCGAATACTTATCCACGGCAAGATCGAAAACACACTGCTCATTAGCGAATCCGGCGTCTACGCCCTGCTGGTGTACCACTACTGCCCGGAATACCGCAGTCTGCGCGAGTGGCTGACCCACGAAGTAGTGCCCGCGCTAAGGGATGCCCAGGAACCCGACTCAACCGAGCGCCCGATCCTGAGTCGACTGAACTGGCCAGAGATGTCGCTGAACCTGCTGCACTGGAACAACCAGCCATGGATTCGGCTGCAGGATGTGCCGCATCTGCTGCCTAATGAAGAACCGGTGCAACAAGCCGTCAACGTGCCATGGTGGAAAAAAGCCTCGCGAGCATTGCAGTCGCTATAGGCAGCTAACCACGCTCGATATCGTCGCTGAGTGCCTCGTAATGCGATTGCAGATTCAGCCAGAAATCGGGCGTGGTATCAAAGTGAACAGCCAGCTTCCTGGCCAGGTCCGGACTGACGCCTGCGCTCTGCGCGACAAGCCTTGTCAGCGCTACCTCATAACCTGAACGCTGGCCTGCAAGATCAGCCCCCGCGACAGCCGATGGTTCAAGAAGCTCCTGCTCTGGAGCTTCTGCGGAACAAATCGAGCGCATTCCATTACTGTCCATCTTCCCTTCTCCGGGTGGCTTGATCTGCAATGATCATAAGCAGCCCCCCAGCAAACAAGAGCGCCCCGACGGTTCACGCAATGCCCTTCAAACATTTCAGAACGGTCCTACGAAAACTGCTTGCTGGAGCTGATTTCGCCTCTCGTTTTGCTCCGCTAACTTCACATTCGCTGACCAGCTTCACTGGTCGTCCCCCAGCACGGTGTGTGGCCAATGCAACGTGGTGCAAGTGTGCTTTGCGGATACTCCACGCTTTCTGAACGACAAAAAACCCACGCTTATGGCGTGGGTTTCGTTTAACCCCAGATGAATCAGGCGCAGTGCGGAAGACGCTCAACCTGATCCCGAATCGCCGCCCCCCTTTCAATCTCGGCTCTACGCAAATCGTAAGTCGATTGCAGGTTCAGCCAAAACTCGGGGGTTGTGCCCAAGCAGATAGATAGCCTGAGCGCCATATCAGCGCTGACGCCTCGACGCTGAAGCACAATGTCATTCACCGTCGGAGTCGAAACGCTCAACGCTCGGGCCAAGGCTGCCGCAGTAAGGCTCAGAGGCTCAAGGTATTCCTCTTTGAGGATCTCGCCAGGGTGAACCGGGCGCATACCATTCTTAGTCATTACTCACCTCAGTGATAATCGACGATTTCGACATTCGCTGGTCCGTTAGGACCCCATACAAAGCAAATTCGCCATTGAGCATTGATACGGATGCTGTACTGACCTTTTCGACTCCCATCCAGCGCCTCCAGGCGATTGCCTGGTGGTGATCGAAGGTCCGTCAGAACGGCAGCAGCATCAAGCATCGTCAGTTTTCGCTCCACGACACCCAGAATGGCTGACCACATACGGGTCTTACCGTTGCGAAACAGGTACTCGGTCTCAGAACACTTAAAGCTAACGATCATAATATAAAGCTTAACGTTATGCATTAATCTTCAGTGTATAACCTGATTTCACTTATGCAAATGCGCCAAGGCGGTTCTTGGTACTTCCCACCTCCTTACGCTTTCCCCTACCAGAAAGACGCTCGCAACATCCTGCGAAGCTTTCCCTGTCCCGTAGACACAATCCCCGTCTACCCTTGAAACCACCGCAGGAAGCGGTCTCCGTCAGCTCAAGGAACGACCATGTCCCTCTCCATCGTCCACAGCCGCGCCCAGATTGGCGTGGATGCACCCGCCGTCACCGTGGAAGTCCATCTCGCCAATGGCTTGCCGTCACTGACGATGGTCGGCTTGCCCGAAACTGCAGTGAAGGAAAGCAAAGACCGGGTGCGCAGTGCGATTATCAATTCCGGGCTGCAGTTTCCCGCGCGACGCATCACGCTCAATCTCGCCCCGGCGGATTTGCCCAAGGATGGTGGACGGTTTGATTTGGCGATTGCCTTGGGGATTCTGGCGGCCAGCGTGCAGGTGCCAGCGCTGACACTGGATGACGTGGAATGCCTGGGGGAATTGGCGTTGTCGGGAGCGGTGCGGGCGGTGCGCGGCGTATTGCCTGCCGCCCTGGCGGCGCGCAAGGCGGGTCGAACGTTGCTGGTACCGCGGGCGAACGCCGAAGAGGCCTGCCTGGCATCGGGCCTGCAGGTGATTGCCGTGGATCATTTGCTGGAGGCCGTGGCGCATTTCAACGGGCACCAGCCCATCGCTCCATACGTGTCCGACGGCTTGATGCACGCCAGCAAACCCTACCCTGACCTGAGTGAAGTACAGGGCCAGCTCGCGGCCAAACGGGCGCTGCTGATTGCCGCAGCAGGCGCTCACAACCTGCTCATGTTGTATAGCAATACACCTCACCAGTGTGACAACTGACAGATCGATTCTCAGGTGAGCAGGAATAGATCGAAAAGTTAAAGAAAACGGAGCTCATCGAGCACCTATTGATGGGACTCAAGGACGGGATCGAAAGCTGCTGGTACTATCCATCGATACCTATGAGGAGCCGCTGGATGGTACCGATCACAAGACGTGAACTCGTTAAAGCTTGGGGGGAGTTACGGCAAGCTTCAAAGGCGGTAAATCGTGTAAACCCTCATCGATTGCTCCTTTTCTACGCGGCTGAATGTGGGCTGAAAGCTATTTATCTGCGGGAAAACAACTCAGATGTTTTGGATGAAACCACTGCCGGCCTCAAAAACCATGATCTGAACCAGGTGATGGATAAGCTCCGCATGGGTAAAGAATATAGATTGCCGCTAAGCCTTAGCCTTCCAGAACTGCGTTCTCCTGGAAATACTCAACCTAGGAAATGTGGTTCAGGCTCCCTGAATCAAGTGTGGCGATATGGATCGAAATGCGAGATTCCTGCGGATGACGAGCAGTTGGAAGCAACGCTGGAAAAAGTAAATGACTGGATTGCAGGAGAAATAAGATGAGCCTTGATCAGAATGAGCGCATGCCTTTGACCTGGCTCGACGTCGAAAGGGGATTCAAGCGGTCTACGGAAAACTTCACAGCCTACCCCGAAGGCGTGACCCGAATTCGTTGTTTTTACGATGGCGCTGAAGTTGAAACAGCTGTTGCAACACTAGCAAGGGACTGGATTTCAGATACATTCCAGTCCGCTTATAATGAAGCCAATAACTCAATATCGTTGGCCATTGGGGATTACAATTATCCAATTTCATTCATAACCCCTAATGATGAGCCGGAAACACCTACTCAATATCCACTATGGAAAGAGCAGGCCTATCTGAAACCGCAGGTAGGAAAACGCTACCCACCAAAATTTAGTGACGGGCCAAGAATGGTCTCGTTCCATTCATTCAAGGGTGGTGTTGGCAGAACTACGGCTTTAATGACTTATGCTTCAGCGATGCTGAACATACCTACCACGCAAAATATCAAAATCCTTTTGGTAGATGCCGATTTAGAAGCTCCAGGAATTAGTTTATGGCTCGATACTCCGAGCATGCCAACGGTTTCATTCGTAAAATTCCTAGAGGCAATGCACTACCCTCCTGAAAGCACGGATCAGGCATTGAATTACTTTGCCTCGGAGCTCCGTAAAACATCTATAAACCTAGACGGCAGTCGAAAAGAAATATTCATTCTCCCTTCTGCCGTAAAGCTGTCCGAAATAATGGATATGCCGGTGCTACCTTCGCACATTGCAAAAAACCCGAAAAACCCTTGGCTTCTAACAGATCACTTGCACGAATTAGGCAAAAAGCTGGGCGTAGATATGGTATTTGTAGATCTACGAGCCGGGCTCAGCGAACTTTCGAGTCCTATATTGTTCGATACACGAGTTGAGCATTTTTTCGTTACTACGGTTGCTCATCAATCAGTTCTGGGTATGGCCGCAATATTAGAGCATGTTGGGCGCTTCCAGTCAGGCATCCAAAGAGATAGTGAATCACTCACTAAACCTTCAGTGGTTTTAAGCCTACTGACACCTACCCTTCGAAAATTATCCGACTACACCCTAGCAATTGAAAAGCTTAATGGCGCTTATATCAGCTCCGAGATCAACACCGGTGATGAGTTAGAAGATATCGCTCCGAGTATCGATTGGGTCGAGGCGGAATTTGAATCAACTTTGATGAGCATAAGCTCAGTCAAGCAAGCTCTAGAACTTCTGACAAAAGCGCCATTGTATGAAAGCGCGTTCAAATGGGCTGAAACACGTACGAAGCACCAAGAGATAATTACGGAAGATCCGCAAGATGAAAGGCCAAAATTAAAAACTGACATAGCTTCCCTATACCGAGTTTGTGAAGGCTTCCAGTTTGCTGAAAAGTCTACTAGCTCTGAAATGCTAGTAACTGACCCATTGCGGAATTTAGCCAAGCACTATAATTCGGAATTACCAAATATCGTATCCGTTGGCGCCAAGGGAGCTGGAAAAACTTTTACTTTTCTTCAGCTATGCAGAACAAAAACCTGGGGCCATTTCCTAGAAAAAATTAATACTACTTACTCGGAAATTGATAACTGCCATATCTTCCCAGCGATCAGCTCACAGAATATAGATGGAGATTCGCTGACCATAGTCAAAGACGCCGTCGAGGGCTTCAGCAACAATCTAGGAGTTCCATCTATTCCGGTGAATAGTGTTCAGGCAAAAATCACAAAACTTGTCAGTCAAAACGACGTCGACTGGAATGAAGCGTGGGAACGATTGCTTGTTGAAGCCATCGGACTACCCTGCAAAAACTTCGTTGATCTCAACATATGGCTTATCCAAAATAACAAATCGATAGTTTATGTCATTGATGGTATTGAGGATTTATTTGACAGTCCTGCTGTAGAAAACCAACGAATGGCGATAAAAGCACTTTTAGAAGTTCCTAACTCGCTAAACGCGTTAAGACAGCGAAAAATTGGATTCGTCTGTTTCGTTCGGGCTGACTATGTACAGGTATCAATACGACAGAATGTTGCGCAGTACCTATCACGATTCCAACCCTTTAGGCTGGAATGGACACCAGAAACATTTCTACGCCTCGTTTATTGGCTATGTAGTAAATCTAATATTATTCAAGCAAAAACAGAGCTTGCAGAAACGCTTTCAATGGAAGGGTTACTGAGTGCCCTAGAGGAATTATGGGGCAAAAAAATGGGAGGAAACTCCTCCAAAGAGGCCAACAGTGCACGCTGGGTATTTGCCGCACTCTGCGACCTTAATGGTCGTCTACAAGCTAGAGATGTAGTGCGCTTTCTTAAGTTCTCAGCAAAACAGATGCAAACTAAGAGAACTGAGGGCTGGCCTGACAGACTGCTTTACCCGGAGGCGATCAGACAATCACTGTCGGAATGCAGCAGGGAAAAGGTAGAAGAAGCTAGCACGGAGATTTTGCCGCTAAGAGACTGGCGCGTAAAACTTCTAGAAGTATCAGACGAATTCAAAAAAGTCCCATTCAACCCTGGCAACGTTGGCCTATCTGATGAGCTGATACGTTCACTGAAGGACATCGGAGTTATTTACGAAGACATAGATCGCTTGGAGGATTCCGACCGATTCTACTTACCCGAAATCTACCGTACAGGGTTGGGATTTAAATCAGCCGTAGGTGGGAGGCCAAGAGTTCAAGCCCTTCTCAAACGTAACCTTGGGGGGATGCCCTTCTAATTCACACTCTTGTCCCAATGGCGCTTTACTGTCGGCAAACGTATTTTAAGCTCAGCAGAGGCCTGTCCTTGTGACAGGCCTCTGGATTTGGCTTTTTGCGCCTCTCGAGTAGTGGCTATCGCAACAGGACACCGCTAGACAGCAGTCATGATAAGGCCGCTGAGAGGCATAGAGGCCACGCGTCTGCTGTGCTGTGCCCGTGCCCTTGCCCCATCAATTGATCGTGCGCAGCGAAGCGAGCATTCGCCGCAGGCGGCTGGCTTGCGGATTCCACGGCCATCCGGCCACCTATTCCATAAACATCCGGCCACTGATTCCACGATGATCCGGCCACCCATTCCACGCTCATCCGGCCACCCTTAAGGCAGGCAGCAACGCAGGATTATTCA
>NZ_JZRI01000007.1:0-26328 GCF_000952175.1 Pseudomonas sp. ES3-33
AGAAGTTTTCCAAGTTTCCTTAGTAACTTCAACCACTTGCGCTTTCGATCTCTCGTTAGCGGGAGGCTAATTCTACAGCGTTACACGCTGCTGTCAACACCTCTTTTTCAACTTCTTTTGCGCTTCGATGACCTGAAGCAGCTGACCGTCAAAACTGCGTAACTCATTGTTTACCAAGGAGTTTTCCGTTTCGACTGCGCCGGAAGTGGGGCGAATTATAGACACCTGAGATCTGCCGTCAAGCACTGATTCTGGATTTCTATCAAAAGGGCTGATTTGCTGCTCAAACAGAGCAACACCGCCATTCAAAGCCCCCTCCTGACAACCGCTTCTATATAGAGAGAGGCAAGACAGCCCCCCTACGAAGCTTTGATGACCTCGCTAAAGCGACCCGCATTCAGAATTGACACTATATAGCTGAGTATTTTCCGATGCCCCTGCACCCCCTGGGATCGTGACGGTCGAGTCACGCCACAACGACCGAGGAATGCCACCCACAAAAAAGCCCCGCTTGCGCAACGCAAGCGGGGCTTTTTTACTCCCATCGCCATACTGCTTTCGCAGCAACATTTCAGCTAATCAGAGTAGGGGCTCAAGAGCCTGAATAATTTGGTGTCCCAGGGCAGGTTCGAACTGCCAACCTTCCCCTTAGGAGGGGGATGCTCTATCCAATTGAGCTACTGAGACACTGATCGCCACCGCTCTTGCGAAGGACGGCCTGCATGTTAACGGCCAGTTCCCCGTTTGTCATGTCGTACCCATCCTTTTTAAGCGTAGGCATTTTCGTCAGGAAATTCACGCCCATCGTGCAGATTGCACCAGGGCAAAAATCCCATTCTTGCAAAATGCAATGCCGGCATGCCTACCAATAGCGCTAACCTATTGATTTTATTGGGATAAAAGCCAATAAATCATTGGCATGCTGCCTGCTTTAACTGCTTTCATACACAAGCGGAGGCCAGCCTCATGAACAGCACTCTATTAGTAGCCAATGCAATCGCCCTGGCGATCGTACTGGGTGTTCATTTTGCGCCGGAGAATGACGAGGTCGCTGCCAACCAGCGAACGCCTCACTACCTTCAGCTGCAAAGGGCTCCTCAGCTTGCCGTCATGAACAACCCAACCCGCGCATCCGCACAGGACGCGAGTCAGGCGATGGCGGTCGCCATCACGCCATCTTCGGATCGCCTGGTATTTTGAATTTCTTCATCAGGAGCACAGCATGTCCAAATGGGCCACAGGATTTCTCGCCTTATGTCTAATGAGCGGCATGCTGCATGTGGCCCTGATCGAGGATACCCTTGTGACTGCGCCGCTGGTTGTGTGCGCAGTATCTGGCATCCTATTCCTGCTGGCGCTGATTGCCGGTCGCAAAATCAAGTTTGATCCCGTACTGCGCTAACGCCTGCGGATCGAATTGCACTCTGCAACAAGGGGCCTCAAAGGGCCCCTTGGCTTTTCGCCAGGCAGCTTCATCGTCGGCCAGCGACCGGACAAGGCAGACTCGACTGCCATCCATCCTGAATATCCCCTCCTCCACACGTCCTCCCTAGTAAATCGGCCAATTGCCACTACTCTCTAATAGAAGGCGCAATGAGGGCGCGCTTTGACACGAGCTTATGGTGTCTTCGGACATCATCCGCCAGGGAAGCAGGCAACCGGAGACGTGGGCCCGCCAAACTTACCAACCAGTCCGCATTTCTGATAATTGGTGCTGGCAGAAAGCCTTTATCCGGTTCAATATTTGTCACAGAATTGACGCCAACGAACTGGCAATCTTGAGGCATCATGCGGGCTTCTATCAATTCAGGTTGAACATTTGGCCCGAACGCTTGTCCTATCAGACATCCTGCGGCCAATCCCAAGAACCGCTCCCCTGAACTAACCGGTTAAATATATGCGCCCATTGAAACAGGCAATTTATTCCAGCCGTACGGCTGACAAGTTTGTCGTACGTCTGCCAGACGGAATGCGTGAACGCATTGCCGAAGTGGCTCGCAATCATCATCGCAGCATGAACTCCGAAATTATTGCACGCCTTGAGCAAAGCCTTATTCAGGAAGGTGCGCTGGGCGAAGAGCTGAGCATGCGCCTGGACAGCCCGGAGCTGTCACTGCACGAACGCGAACTGTTGCAACGCTTCCGCCAACTTTCTCATCGCCAGCAAAACGCGCTGGTTTCACTGATCGCCCATGACGCCGAGATGGCTGCAGACGCGTCCTGATTCAGCCGAATTCCCCAAGCCAGCTTAATTGCTGGCTTTTTTTTGCCTGAAATCCAGGCCTAAAAAAACCCGCCTGATGAGGGCGGGTTTTTTAGCTCTGCAGGTCAGAGCAGGAAGATAGTTGCCAGCCCCAGGAAGATGAAGAAACCACCGCTGTCGGTCATGGCAGTGATCATTACGCTGGCACCCATTGCCGGGTCTCGTCCCAGCCGGGCCAGCGTCATGGGGATCAGCACCCCCATCAATGCCGCAAGCAACAGGTTGAGCGTCATGGCTGCCGTCATCACCACCCCCAACGACCAGCTGCCGTAGAGCAGATAGGCAACGATGCCGATAACCCCACCCCAGACCAGCCCGTTGATCAGGCCTACCGCCAGCTCCTTGCGCATCAATCGCGAGGTATTGCCGGTGCTCACTTGGTCCAGGGCCATGGCCCGAACAATCATCGTGATGGTCTGGTTACCCGAGTTGCCACCAATACCCGCCACAATCGGCATCAATGCCGCCAGTGCTACCAGCTTCTCGATCGAGCCTTCGAACAGGCCGATGACCCGCGAGGCGATGAAGGCGGTGACCAGGTTCACTGCCAGCCAGGCCCAACGGTTACGCAGGGACTTCCAGACGGACGCGAAGATGTCTTCCTCTTCACGCAGACCCGCCATGTTGAGCACTTCGTTTTCGCTCTCTTCACGGATCAGGTCGACCATCTCATCGATCGTCAGACGACCTATCAACTTGCCGTTCTTGTCGACCACGGGTGCGGAGATCAAGTCATAACGCTCAAACGCCTGGGCCGCGTCGTAGGCATCTTCGTCCGGGTGAAAGCTCACCGGATCGCTGGCCATCACTTCCGCAACCTGCTTGTCGGGGTCGTTGACCAGCAGACGCTTGATCGGCAGGACACCCTTGAGCACGCCGTCGTAATCGACGACAAAAAGCTTGTCGGTATGACCCGGCAACTCTTTCAAGCGCCGCAGGTAGCGCAGGACCACTTCCAGACTGACATCCTCGCGGATCGTCACCATCTCGAAGTCCATCAGCGCGCCAACCTGCTCCTCGTCATAGGACAACGCGGAGCGCACGCGCTCACGCTGCTGACCATCGAGGGTTTCCATCAGCTCGTGCACGACGTCGCGCGGCAGTTCGGAGGCCAGGTCAGCCAGTTCGTCGGCGTCCATGTCCTTGGCTGCTGCCAGGAGCTCGTGATCGTCCATGTCGGCGATCAGGGTCTCACGGACCGAATCAGAGACTTCGAGCAGGATGTCGCCGTCGCGATCAGCCTTGACCAGCTTCCAAAGCGTCAGGCGGTCATCAAGCGGCAGCGCTTCGAGGATGTAGGCGACGTCGGCGGAGTGCAGGTCATCGAGCTTGCGTTGCAGCTCGACCAGGTTCTGCCGGTGAACCAGGTTTTCGACCCGTTCGTGGTGCGGCCCTTCCTGACGGTGCGTCAGGTCTTCGACCACACGTTGGCGCTGCAACAGCTCAACGACTTGAGCGAGGCGGTCTTGCAGGCTTTCTTGCGTTTTCTTTACTTCAACTTCAGACATAGGCGAGCTCCACTCCCAGCAGCGGGGCACGCCGGGAGGATCAATCAGTCAATTCATGATTGGACAATCGGGATTTCAAGTGACTCTTTAAGTAACTACTGGGTAAGTCCATGAAGGTATTCCACAAGCCCCGGCGGGGCTGACGGGCGCAATCATACACCGCCGGGGAGTTTTAAACGTTAAAAAATCGCGGCTGGAAACAAGCGCTTGCAAGACAAACCTGAGTGCCGCCCTGACCGTTTAATGTGCGACGACCCATGGCCAAGAGAAAACACAGTGTTTGAGGAAAATGTAGCGGCCACCCTCCTCTAGGACCGTCATGGAGAACGATTAATGCCATCGCTTGGCTATTATTTTTCCTGGCTGGATTTTTCTGCCTGCCAGGGCGCAGCAGCCACGACACTTCACCGCTGCGAAGCGAGGCCGCAGCGCGGTGGTGCAATTGGATGAGAGAAGGGGCATTGAGGAAGAAGGCAAATCCCAGACGGCAAAAAGCCCGCTTTAGAGGCGGGCTTTTTGGTGTTTGGTGCACTCGACAGGATTCGAACCTGTGACCGCTCGGTTCGTAGCCGAGTACTCTATCCAGCTGAGCTACGAGTGCATTTGTGTTTTTATACCAGATCACAACTGGTTGGAGCCAAGTTATTCGCATTGCTGCAAACAACTCTTAAATGGTGCACTCGACAGGATTCGAACCTGTGACCGCTCGGTTCGTAGCCGAGTACTCTATCCAGCTGAGCTACGAGTGCATTTGTTGCCGCGCATTATAGGCCGTCTAATCTCTATGTCAAACACTTTTTCTAGTAATTTCAACAACTTACCGAAAAAGCCAGATTACAACGTACTACGCAAATAATGGCGGAGAACGGGGGATTCGAACCCCCGACACCCTTTTGAGGTGTACTCCCTTAGCAGGGGAGCGCCTTCGGCCACTCGGCCAGCTCTCCGCAACACGGGGCGTATATTAACCAGCTTCTTCCCCGTTTGCAAACATAAAAAGCGATAAAAATTAATGGCTTGGTTCTTCGTCCTTCTCTTTCTTTATACGCAGGTAAATTTCCTCACGGTGGACCGCTACCTCTTTCGGGGCGTTGACACCGATACGCACTTGATTTCCTTTGACGCCGAGCACGGTCACGGTGATTTCGCCATCACCGATAATCAGGCTTTCTGCGCACCGACGAGTCAGAATCAGCATACCTTTCTCCTCACGCATTTCATTTCAGGGACAACAGTCTGCAAAAAAAAGGCACTCGACCTACCACCTGAAAAGGTCGCAGCCCTACATGCCTGAGTATTGACCAGCGCGAGCAAAAGAACAGCCTTGGGTCGCGCCTTTCAAAAAACAGCAGGCGCGGTCAGACCGCGCCTGTTGGCAAACGCATCACTCGCCTTGACGAGCCGGTGCGTCCAGTTCGAAAGCCGTGTGCAGAGCGCGCACAGCCAGTTCCAGGTACTTCTCTTCGATCACTACGGAGACTTTGATTTCCGAAGTCGAGATCATCTGGATGTTGATGCTTTCCTTGGCCAGGGATTCGAACATGCGGCTGGCTACGCCTGCGTGGGAGCGCATGCCGACGCCGACGATCGAGACCTTGGCGATCTTGATGTCGCCCACCACTTCACGGGCACCGATCTCGCGAGCGGTGTTCTCCAGCACGGTTTGTGCGGCCTGGAAGTCATTGCGGTGTACGGTGAAGGTGAAGTCGGTGGTGTTATCGTGCGCAACGTTCTGCACGATCATGTCGACTTCGATGTTCGCGGCACTGATCGGGCCCAGGATCTTGAACGCAACACCCGGGGTGTCTGGCACGCCACGGATGGTCAGCTTGGCTTCATCGCGATTGAAAGCGATGCCGGAAATGATCGGCTGTTCCATGGTTTCCTCTTCATCAATAGTAATGAGGGTGCCCGGACCCTCCTTGAAGCTGTGCAGTACGCGCAGCGGAACGTTGTACTTGCCGGCGAATTCCACCGCACGGATCTGCAACACCTTGGAACCGAGGCTGGCCATTTCCAGCATCTCTTCAAAGGTAATCTTGTCCAGGCGCTGAGCCACGGACACCACACGCGGGTCGGTGGTGTAGACGCCATCGACGTCGGTGTAGATCTGGCATTCGTCAGCCTTCAGGGCTGCCGCCAGGGCCACGCCGGTGGTGTCGGAGCCGCCACGACCCAGGGTGGTGATGTTGCCGTGCTCGTCGACGCCCTGGAAACCGGCGACAACGACTACGCGACCGGCCTTCAGGTCACCGCGAATCTTCTGGTCATCTATCTGCAAGATACGCGCTTTGTTGTGCGCGCTGTCCGTCAGGATCCGCACCTGGTTGCCGGTGTAGGACACCGCTGGCACGCCACGCTTGATCAGCGCCATGGCCAACAGTGCAATCGTCACCTGCTCGCCAGTGGAAACGATCACATCCAGCTCACGGGGAACCGGTTGGCCGTCGCCACTGATTTGCTTGGCCAGATCGATCAGACGGTTGGTCTCGCCGCTCATTGCAGACAGCACAACCACCAGGTCATCGCCGGCATCGCGGAATTTCTTAACCTTGTCGGCGACCTGCTCGATTCTCTCGACAGTGCCGACCGAGGTGCCTCCAAATTTCTGTACGATCAAAGCCATTTCAAAGCCGCCTCTGCCCATGAAGGGCGCCCAAATAATCACTCAAACAGCGCGCCGGCCCGCCACTAGACAACGGGCCGGACACCCTGCCTTATAAACCCTGCTCTACAAATGGAACAGTCAGGGCCAGGGCCGCATCCAGTGCGCCAGCGTCAGTACCACCGCCTTGCGCCATGTCTGGACGACCACCGCCCTTCCCGCCCACTGCTGCAGCGGCTTGCTTCATCAAATCACCGGCTTTGAGTTGGCCAGTCAGGTCTTTGGTTACGCCTGCAACCAGAACGACCTTTTCCTCATGGACACTGCCGAGCAGGATCACTGCGCGGCCGAGTTTGTTTTTCAGTTGATCGACCAGCGCCAGCAGCGCCTTGCCATCCTGGCCGTCCAGACGCACGGCCAGCACTTTCACACCCTTGACGTCCAGGGCGGAGGCCGACAGATCGTCGCCCGCCGCGCTGGCTGCCTTGGCCTGCAACTGCTCGAGTTGCTTTTCCAGCAGACGGTTGCGCTCCAGCACAGCCGACAGCTTGTCGATCAGGTTATCGCGGCTGCCCTTGACCAGGTTGGCCGCTTCCTTGAGTTGTTCTTCAGCAGCGTTCAGGTACGCCAGTGCGGCAGCGCCCGTGACCGCTTCGATGCGTCGCACACCGGAAGCCACACCGCCTTCGCTGATGATTTTCAGCAGGCCGATGTCGCCGGTGCGGTTGGCATGGATGCCGCCACACAGCTCGACGGAGAAAGCCCCGCCCATGCTCAGCACGCGCACGTTATCGCCGTACTTCTCGCCGAACAGCGCCATGGCGCCTTTCTGCTTGGCGGTTTCGATATCGGTTTCTTCGGTTTCAACTGCGGAGTTCTTGCGGATCTCGGCGTTGACGATGTCTTCCAGCGCTTTCAACTGCTCAGGCTTGATGGCTTCGAAGTGGCTGAAGTCAAAGCGCAGGCGCTGACTGTCGACCAGCGAACCCTTCTGCTGGACTTGCTCGCCCAGCACCTGGCGCAGGGCGGCGTGCAGCAAGTGCGTGGCCGAATGGTTCAGCGCCGTGGCGTGACGGACTTCGGCATCGACGTGAGTCTCTACCGGCGCGCCAATGGTCAGGCTGCCCGATGCCAGGACACCGTGATGCAGGAACGCACCGCCAGTCTTGGTGGTGTCGCGCACGTCGAAACGTGCCTCGCCCGCCTGGAGGAAACCGCAGTCGCCGATCTGGCCGCCAGATTCAGCGTAAAAAGGCGTCTGGTTGAGGACGACGACCGCCTCCTGACCTTCACTCAATACGTCGACCGACTGGCCGTCTTTATAGATGGCGACAATTTTTGCCGAACCGCTGGTGGCCTTGTAGCCGGTGAACTCGGTGGCTACGTCAACCTTGACCAGGGTGTTGTAGTCCAGACCGAACGAACTGGCGGAACGTGCACGGACGCGCTGGGCTTCCATTTCGCGCTCGAAGCCGGCTTCGTCAACGGTCAGGTTGCGTTCGCGAGCGATATCTGCGGTCAGGTCCATCGGGAAACCGTAGGTGTCGTACAGCTTGAACACCACATCGCCCGGCACCACGGTGCCTTTGAGTTCCAGCAGATCCTGCTCGAGAATCTTCAAACCGTGTTCCAGGGTCTTGGAGAACTGTTCTTCTTCGGCCTTGAGCACGCGCTCGATGTTGCCCTGCTGCTTCTTCAGTTCCGGGAACGCTTCGCCCATCTCGGCGACCAGCGCCGCGACGATCTTGTAGAAGAAGCTGCCGGTCGCGCCCAGCTTGTTACCGTGGCGGCAGGCACGACGAATGATGCGACGCAGCACATAGCCACGACCTTCGTTGGACGGCAGCACGCCATCGGCGATCAGGAAACCGCACGACCGAATGTGGTCGGAAACAACCTTGAGCGACGACTGATCGCCATTCTCGCAGCCGATGGCCTCAGCCGATGCCTTGAGCAGGTTCTTGAACAGGTCGATGTCATAGTTGGAATTGACGTGCTGCATCACCGCACTGATCCGCTCCAGGCCCATGCCGGTATCCACCGACGGTGCTGGCAACGGATGCAACACGCCATCGGCGGTGCGGTTGAACTGCATGAACACGTTATTCCAGATCTCGATGTAACGGTCGCCGTCTTCTTCAGGAGAGCCCGGTGGGCCGCCCCAGATGTGGTCGCCGTGATCGTAGAAAATCTCGGTGCAAGGGCCGCACGGGCCGGTATCGCCCATGGTCCAGAAGTTGTCGGACGCGTACGGCGCGCCTTTGTTGTCGCCGATACGGATCATGCGCTCGACCGGCACGCCGATTTCTTTGGTCCAGATGTCATACGCTTCGTCATCGGAGGCGTAGACAGTGACCCAAAGCTTTTCCTTTGGCAGCTTCAGCACGCCGGTCAGGAAGGTCCAGGCAAAGGTGATCGCGTCGTGCTTGAAATAGTCACCGAAGCTGAAGTTACCGAGCATTTCGAAGAACGTGTGGTGACGGGCGGTATAACCGACGTTTTCCAGGTCACTGTTCTTGCCACCGGCGCGCACGCACTTCTGGCTGCTGGTCGCACGGGTGTACGCACGTTTTTCCTGGCCCAGGAAGCAGTCCTTGAACTGGTTCATCCCCGCGTTAGTGAACAGCAGGGTTGGGTCGTTGCCCGGAATCAAAGAGCTGGAGGCTACACGGGTGTGGCCTTGCTCTTCGAAGAAGCGAAGGAAGGCTTCACGGATTTCTGCGCTTTTCATTAGGTTCTTCCACGGAGGCTGCGGCCAAAGGCCTGTTCGAAACGTCAACAGACGAAGCGACGGCAAAGGGCCGCATTATATCGGCCCTGCGCGCGGGGTACAGCGTGTTTATACGATAGAAACGGTCAATTGGACGGCTAACGCTGTCAGTTGCGTGAAAACTCGACGAATGCCGCGATCACCTGTTCGATCCCGGCGCGGTCGACGTCCATGTGCGTGACCATTCTAAGCCGCCCGGCAGCGCTGAGGCGGATACCGCGCTCAGCGGCAAAGGCCTTGAAGGCCTCGGCACGGTCGCCCATCTGCACATACACCATGTTGGTCTGTACGGGCTCGACGGCATAACCCGCCTTGACCAGCCCGTCGGCCAGCCACTGTGCGTTGGCATGGTCGTCGGCCAGGCGCTGAACGTTGTTGTCCAGAGCATACAGCCCCGCCGCCGCCAGCAGCCCGGCCTGGCGCATGCCACCGCCGACCATCTTGCGCAGTCGCCGCGCCTTGCCGATCAGCTCGACCGAGCCACACAGCACCGAACCGACCGGCGCGCCCAGGCCTTTGGACAGGCATACCGAAACCGAATCAAAATGCCGGGTGATCTCCTGGGCGTCCACCCCCAGCTTGACCGCAGCGTTGTACAGCCGCGCGCCATCCAGGTGCAGGGCAAGGCCGTGTTCACGGGTCAAAGCCCGGGCCCGCGCCAGGTATTCCAGGGGCAGGACTTTGCCCTGCATGGTGTTTTCCAGGGCCAGCAAGCGGGTGCGGGCGAAATGGAAGTCGTCCGGTTTGATCGCTGCGGCGACATCGGCCAGGTCCAGCGAGCCATCGGCTTGGACTTCCAGCGGTTGTGGCTGGATCGATCCCAGCACGGCCGCCCCGCCCCCTTCGTATTTGTAGGTGTGGGCCTGCTGGCCAACGATGTATTCGTCGCCGCGCTCACAATGCGCCAACAGCCCCAGCAGATTGCTCATGGTGCCGGTGGGGACGAACAGCGCGGCGGCAAAACCCAGGCGCCTGGCCAGCTCGGCTTCCAGTTGATTGACCGTCGGATCTTCGCCGTACACGTCGTCACCCGTCGCGGCGCGTGTCATCGCCTCGAGCATGGCGGCGGTCGGTTGGGTGACGGTGTCGCTGCGAAGATCGATAACGCTCATGAATCCGGCCTCGGTAAGCAGGGGAAATCCCTTTCAGACAGGGATTACTGCGGTCATGTGGACGAATAATCAACCCTAGTGTGGGAAAAAACACGAACCCTGCGGGAGCGGGCTTGTCCGCGATAGCCGACTGTCAGTCGATAGGGTCGAAGGCTGACACACCGCTATCGCGGGCAAGCCCGCTCCCACAGGGTTACGCGTCGACTTTGGCTATGCGCCACGCAAAAAATTGTGTTAAAAACGCTGCGCCGCCAACTTTTATGGCGGCAAACGTTCTCAGGGCGGGGTGCAACTCCCCACCGGCGGTAATTGCGCGCAACGCGCATAGCCCGCGAGCGCTTGGTGGCAGTCCCGGCTTCGGCGGTACTGGCGGCAAGGTCAGCAGACCCGGTGTGATCCCGGGGCCGACGGTCATAGTCCGGATGAAGAGAGAACGGGATTGGCGCCAAAGGGCCGTCCGCGGGCATTCGTGCGAGCGTGCGCACCCTTAAATCCCATTCGATTCATATGCCCTGTTTTTCACACAAACAGGAGTCAGAACATGCAACCCACCGCAATCGACAGCAAAAGCAAAAACCATCAGGGCGAGCGCGTCGCGTTCATCCAGGCCTGCTGGCACAAAGATATCGTCGACCAGAGCCGTAAAGGTTTCCTGGCCGAAATGATTGCCCAGGGTTACCAGGAATCAGACATCGACTTCTTCGAAGTGGGCGGCGCGTTTGAAATGCCCCTGCACGCCAAGTTGCTGGCCAAGACCGGCCGTTATGCCGGCATCGTCGCCGCAGCCCTGGTGGTGGACGGCGGTATCTACCGTCACGAGTTCGTCGCCCAATCGGTGGTCAGTGGTCTGATGCAGGTTCAACTGGAAACCGAAGTACCCGTGTTCTCGGTGTCGCTGACCCCGCACCACTTCCACGCGGGCGAGGAGCACCACAAGTTTTTCTTTGAGCACTTTGTGCACAAGGGCCAGGAAGCGGCGAAGACTTGTGCCGACACACTGCATAAGATCCGCGCGCTGCGTCGCGCTGAGCCGCGGGCGTTGGCCGTCTAAACACCGAACCCCGTAGGAGCTGACGAGTGCAACGAGGCTGCGATCTTTTGATCTGAAAAGAGCAAGATCAAAAGATCGCAGCCTTCGGCAGCTCCTACAGGGACCGTGTCAGGCCAGGTTTTCGTCGGTCGTCGGCACGATCAGGATACCGGCGCGCAGGCCGTTCTTGACCTTGGGGTTGGGGAAGATGATCCGGGCACCCTCCTCCTCGATGATCCAGCGGGTCTGGGCGATGTCTTCGGCCAGCAAGTAACCCACTTCCAATTCCGAGAAATTCTCGACGTCCGCGGGCAGGTTCAAGCGGAAGCTGTCGCTGTGCTTGATGATTTCCCGTGCCACGCTGAACAGCTGCAGGCCGTCCAAAGAGTCATCGGCCAGCTCGGGCTCCTTGCCTTCGATAATTTGCTTGAGACGTGTCTCCAGGCGATCGACATTGACCCCGTCGTTGTGCCCGAACGGTCGCGCCTTGCCCAACTCCAGGGTGAAAGACTCGGCGCCCAGCTTGTCGTAGGTGAACGAGCTGAACACGATCGACGGCTTGTTCTGCAGCAACACCGCCTCCATTCCCGCCGCGCGCAAACGCGCCAGCTCTTTGCGCGAATGCTGGCGACCTTCCTTCCAGGGGTACAGGGCGAACTGTTCGATCTTCGAGCCGCGAATGGCGGTGTGCAGGTCGTAGTGCAGGCGCTCGCGGTCGGGCAGGCTGAAAAAGCTCGCGGCCAAACGCTCCAGCTCACAGGCGCGCAGGGCTTCGCAACCGCTGCTTTGTTCGTGACGGCCGTTGAACAGCCGATTGACGTCCTGCTCGATAAAGCGCTCGCCCTTGCGAATCGCTTCCGGGTTGCCGAACAGGAACAGAATACGGGCGCGCGGCTTCAAGTCGCCGCGGGCGATGTCATGCAACAGGCGATCGAGCAGCTCGATCGGCGCTGTTTCGTTGCCATGGATACCGGCTGACAGCAGCAGGTCCAGGCCGTTGTCGCGAGCTTCGGGGGGCCGGACTTCCAGCGCCCCCTCGCTCAACCAGCGCATCCGCACGCCTTCGACAGTCAGTTGAGTCTTCTCCGCCGGTTCGCGGCCGGCGAGGGTCAGTTCAAGCAGTTTGCCGAGGGCGAGCATAGAGCGACTTCCTTAATGGTCGTGATTGCAATCCGGGCCGTGCACGTGTTCCTCGTCGTCGCCGAGGTCAGCCGGTTCCATTTCCAGTTGCAGACTTACCAGATTAGTCGCCAATGGGCGCAGCAGCAGGTTGGCGTATTCGGCGTCACCTTCTTCGACGTCCACACCGATCAGCAACTGGCCACGACCATCCTGCTGGATCCACAGCTCTTTGCCTTGCCACATGACCGCGACGCGGGTGCAGGACGTTTCCAGTTGCGTGCCGTCGGTGTCTTCAAGGATCAGCTGCAGGGTATCGCTCATGTTTTTTTACGCTCTCTAAAGGAGATGAAGCGGCGCATGCAGCGCCGACTTTCAATTGATCTGGAATGGATAAACCGCGCCCAGTTTAAGGATTTGCGTCAGTTCATCCAGTGCCGTCCGGCATTCAAGCAGCAATTGCGGGTCCGCAAGATCGCTCTCGGCCATGCGGTCGCGGTAGTGCTTGTCGACCCATTCGGTCAGCGAGCCGTACAACGGTGCCGTCATGATAACGCCTGGATTGACCGCCGCCAGTTCCGTTTCATTCAGCGCGACGCGCAACCTCAGGCAAGCAGGGCCACCGCCGTTTTGCATGCTTTGTTTCAAATCGAAGACTTTGACTTCACGGATCAGCCCGCCCGAACTGGTCAGGCCCTGCAGGTATTGCCATACCCGCTCATTGCCACGGCATTCTTCCGGCACGATCAACAACATCGAGCCGTCGGGACGGGTCAGCAACTGGCTGTTGAACAGGTAGGACCGAACGGCGTCTTCCACGGTGACCGCAGAACGCGGTACACAGATCGCCTGAAAATTCCCGCCTGCCTTGGCGAGCTTTCCGTGCAGCTCGGCGAGCATCTGTTCGGTGTCGAGGAACGCGTCCTCGTGATAGAACATCACCTCGCCGTTACCGACCGCGATCACGTCGTTATGGAACACGCCCTGATCGATCACCGAAGGGTTCTGCTGACCGTAGACCACCGCGTCGTCACTCAGACCGTGCAAGCGGGCGACCGCCTGGGAAGCCTCGAGGGTCTGGCGTGCCGGGTACTTCTGCGGAGCCGGGTAACGGGTGTCGAAGGCACTGCGGCCGAACACGAAAAACTCGACGCCGGCTTCGCCGTATTCACGGCAGAAACGCGTGTGGTTGGCCGCACCTTCATCGCCGAACTGCGCCACGGCCGGCAATGCGGCGTGGTGAGCGAAGTGCTGCTGATCAGCGAACATCGCCCCCAGTACGCGACTGGTGGTCGGGTGTTCGATGCTGCGGTGATATTTGCAGTTGAGGTTGGCGGCGGTGAAGTGCACTCGACCGTCGGCGGTGTCGGCGCTCGGGCTGACGGTGGCGGCGTTGGCCACCCACATGCTCGAGGCCGAGCAACTGGCGACCAGCAAGGGCATCGCGTCCTTGGCGGCGCGCTCAATCACTTGCGCATCGGTGCCGCCGAAGCCCAGGCGCCGCAGGGCTGCTACGTCCGGCCGTTCCTGAGGGGCGAGGACACCTTGCTGAAAGCCCATTTCCATCAGCGCTTTCATTTTCGCCAGGCCTTGCAGCGCAGCTTCCTTCGGGTTCGAACACTGCTGGCTGTTGCTCTGGGACGCGACGTTGCCGTAGGACAGGCCGCCGTAGTTATGGGTCGGCCCCACTAGACCGTCAAAATTGACTTCATAGGATTTCATCAGCGAGGCTCCACGAGAATTCTGTTGTTAGGCTTCAGTAACCGGATTTGAGACCGAGGCGTGGCCATCGCCAGCAGGCTGGCTCCCACAGGGATTACGTCGTACACACAGTGTGTAAACACCACCGAACCTGGGGGAGCCAGCCTGCTGGCGATTGGCATCACGCCATTTTCACGCCCGGCGTGAGGGCGGCAGGCAAGGTCAGGCTCGGCGTTTCCAGTGATGCCACCGGGTACGCGCAGTAATCCGCCGCGTAATAGGCGCTGGCACGATGGTTACCCGAGGCACCCACCCCGCCGAACGGCGCACTGCTGGCCGCACCGGTCAGCTGCTTGTTCCAGTTGACGATACCGGCCCGGCTTTCCAGCCAGAACTGCTGGTAACGCGCTTCGGAGTCCGAGAGCAAGCCGGCGGCAAGGCCGTATTCGGTGTCGTTGGCCTCGGCGATCGCCGCTTCGAAATCAGCGTAGCGAATCACTTGCAGCAACGGGCCGAACAGTTCTTCGTCAGGACGCTCGGCCACGGCCGTTACATCCAAAATGCCTGGGGTCAGCAAGGCAGCCTGAGCCTGTGGCTGGGTCATTTCCAGCAGCGCCATGGCGCCATTTGCCAGCAGATGCGCCTGGGCATCCATCAGGGACTTGGCCGCAGCCAGGGAAATCACCGAGCCCATGAACGGCGCCGGTTGCTGATCAAAAGCGCCCACTTCGATGGTCGAAGTCACCGCCACCAAGCGTGCCAGCAACGAGTCGCCCCAGGCGCCCTGGGGCACCAGCAGTCGGCGCGCGCAGGTGCAACGCTGACCGGCAGAAATGAATGCCGACTGGATGATGGTGTAGACCGCCGCATCCAGGTCAGCCACCTGGTCAACCACCAGTGGATTGTTACCGCCCATCTCCAGCGCCAGGATCTTGTCAGGCCGACCGGCAAATTGCTGATGCAGGTGATTACCGGTGCGGCTCGAACCGGTGAAGAACAGGCCGTCGATGCCAGGGTTCGCCGCCAGGGCAATCCCGGTTTCGCGAGCGCCCTGCAGCAGGTTCAACACGCCAGCCGGCAGGCCGGCTTCGATCCAGCATTTGACCGTCAGTTCGGCGACTTTCGGCGTCAGCTCGCTCGGCTTGAACAGCACGCTGTTACCCGCGAGCAAGGCTGGGACGATGTGGCCGTTGGGCAGGTGACCGGGGAAGTTGTAAGGCCCGAACACCGCGACCACGCCGTGTGGCTTGTGGCGCAGCACGGCAGTTGCGTCGCCCAGAGGGCTGCTCTTCTCACCGGTACGCTCACGATAGCTCTGAATCGAGATGGCAATCTTGTTGACCATGCTGGTCACTTCGGTCGCCGATTCCCACAGCGGTTTGCCGGTTTCTTCGCCGATGGTCCGTGCCAGCTCGTCAGCGTGATTTTTCAACGCGGCGGCGAAGGCCTCCAGCACACTGATGCGCTCGTCCAGGGTGCGCCGAGCCCAGCCCGGGAACGCCTGGCGCGCGGCTTGGACGGCGGATTCCACTTGGGCAGCGCTCGCGCCTTCACCGGACCAAAGCACTTGCTGGGTCACCGGGTTCAGCGACTGGAACGCTTCGCCCTGGCCAGACAGCCACTCACCTGCAATGTATAGCGAATTCATTATTTCGACTCCCGTGCAGCGGACAACGGAACGGCGCGCACCTGGTCGCCGGCGTTGAGTTGAAGGCGTTTGGCGGTCAGCGGGTCGACCACCAGGGTGCCGGCGGCGAAGCGTGCGGGAGCGGCAGTGATCCGGCAGTCCTCGCGCTTGCGGTTGTGAATCAGGAAAGGCGTGGCGTCGTCACCCGGGGTGCCGATGGCCAGCACCAGCGGCTGGCTGTCGCGCACCGCGCGGATCTTCGTGGTTTCGCACTCCACTGCCGGGCCTGCGTCGAAGATGTCGACGTAGCCCTGGTAGCTGAAACCTTCGCTCTTGAGCATGGCCAGTGCCGGCTCGGTGTCCGGATGAACCTGGCCGATGATGTTGCGCGCGTCCGGCGACAGGAAGCAGGTGTACAACGGAAATTTGGGCATCAGTTCGGCGATGAAGGCCTTGTTGCCAACGCCGGTCAGGTAGTCCGCCTGGCTGAATTCCATCTTGAAGAAATGCCGCCCCAGGCTTTCCCAGAACGGCGAGCGCCCGGCTTCGTCGGACATGCCGCGCATCTCGGCAATGATCTTGTTGCCAAACAGCTGCGGGAATTCGGCGATGAACAGCATCCGCGCCTTGGCCAGCATGCGTCCGTTGAGGCCGTTGCGGTAATCGGCATGCAGGAACAGCGAGCACAGCTCGGAGTTGCCGGTCAGGTCGTTGGCCAGGAACAGCGTCGGAATCTCGCGATAGATGTTCAGCTCTTGCGAAGCGCTGACCGTCAGGCCAACCCGGAAGTTGTACCAGGGCTCACGCAGGCCGACCGCGCCGGCGATGGCGGAAATGCCCACCACGCGACCGCTGTCATCTTCGAGCACGAACAGGTAGTCCGCATCGCCCCGCCCGGCTTCTCCGCGAAAGGTCTTCTCGGCCCAGCCGACCCGGTGGGCCAGCCGCTCTTCGTTGGCCGGCAAGGTGGTCAGGCCGGTGCCAGTGCTGCGGGCCAGCTCGATCAGAGCGGGTAAATCGCTGCTGCGTACGGGACGAACGATCATGCTATCTCCTCAGTCGGGCCGCTTGCGCCACCCGCGAAACTTCGCTGCTATCTAGGCAATTCTTTCCAGGCGCGGCAGCGGGGTTAAACCGCTACCAGGCGCACGCTGGCACCTTCACCGACACCCAGGGCCTCGGCTGTTTCCAGGTCCAGGGTCACGGGTTTGCCCGGCGCATAATCGAGCTCAAGCAATACGGCGCGGTAATCCTGCAACTGGGCATTGGCCACCAGGTACTGGCGCCCGACACCTTTGGCCGGCTCGCCGATTTTCACCGGTACCACACGGCTCTGGGCGATGGAGCGGATCCCCGAGACGCGCGCATGCAGGGTTGGGCCGCCGTCGAAAATATCGATGTAATGATCGGTCTCGAAGCCTTCGCGCATCAGGATGTCGAACGTGATCTGCGCCCGCGGGTGCACCTGGCCCATCGCCTCCTGGGCGGTGTCCGGCAGCAACGGCACGTAGATCGGGTAATGCGGCATCAGTTCAGCGAGGAAGGTGCGGCTTTTCAGCCCGCACAGGCGCTCGGCTTCGGCATAGTTGAGGTCGAAGAAGTTACGCCCGATGGCATCCCAGAATGGCGAGTCGCCGTTCTCGTCGCTATAGCCGACGATCTCGGTTACCACGGAATCGGCAAAACGCTCCGGATGGCTGGCCACGAACAACAGGCGACCACGGGAGTTAAGCTCGGCCCAGGGCGAACCCACCAACTCACGCTGCACGTAGAAGCTGGTGAGCAAGCTGTTGCCGGTCAGGTCGTGGCACTGGGACAACACGTGAATCTTGTTATGAATCTTCAGCTCGCGGGAAGCGTGCACGAAGGTTTCATTGCGAAAGCTGTAGAAGGGTTCCGAATAACCGGCCGAGGCCACGATGGCCGAACAGCCGACCAGCTTGCCGGTGGCGGTGTCTTCGAGGACGAAGAAATAGGTTTCCTCGCCGTTGAAGCTCACTTCGGCGGCAAACGACGCTTCGCTCGCAGCAATCTTGTCGCTCAGGCGTTCAACGTCATCCGGCAAGGAAGTGACACCAATCGGGCTGTCCGCAGCCAGACGCTGTACCTCGCCCAGATCAGCCATTTGCGCGGGGCGCATCACCAGCATGGTGTCACTCCTTAATCTCAGAACTTACAAAAGAAAAAATCCCGGGCCATCCCTGAAACAACTCAGAGTCAACTGTGGGAGCCAGCCTGCTGGCGATAGCGTCCTGTCAGGCAACAATGATGTTGGCTGTCAGGCCCTCATCGCCAGCAGGCTGGCTCCCACAGTTTGATTCGGTCCGGCATAAAAATTGGGATCGACGCCTGAACGCTCAGGCGCCGAAGGTCTATCAGGCTTGCGTCAACTTCGCCGCAGCGCGTTCGAAACGATCCAGGCCGGCATCGATATCGGCATCTTCAACCACCAGGCTCGGGGCGAAACGAATCACGTCCGGGCCCGCCTGCAGAATCATCAGGCCTTCTTTCTCGGCAGCGTTGAAGATGTCCTTGGCCTTGCCTTTCCAGGCGTCATTCAGCACGCAGCCAATCAGCAGCCCCAAGCCACGCACCTGGGTGAACAGGCCGTACTTCTCGCCGATCTGCTCAAGGCGCGCCTTGAACTTGTCGTGCTTGGCATTCACGCCAGCCAGCACTTCAGGGGTGTTGATCACGTCGATCACCGCTTCGGCGACCGCACAGGCCAGCGGGTTGCCGCCGTAGGTGGTGCCGTGGGTGCCGACCACCAGGTGCTTGGCCAGCGCTTCGGTCGTCAGCATCGCCGCGATCGGGAAACCGCCGCCCAGGCTCTTGGCGCTGGTCAGGATGTCCGGCGTCACGCCGTAATGCTGGTAGGCGAACAGCTTGCCGCTGCGGCCCATGCCGGTTTGCACTTCGTCGAACACCAGCAGCGCGTCGTGCTCGTTGCACAGCTCGCGGGCGCCTTGCAGGTAAGCCAGTTCGGCCGGCAGCACGCCGCCCTCGCCCTGGATCGGCTCCAGCACCACTGCACAAGTCTTGTCAGACACCGCCGCTTTCAAAGCGGCCAGGTCGTTGTAAGGCACGTGGGTGATACCGGTGATCTTCGGACCAAAGCCATCGGAATACTTGGACTGGCCACCGACGTTGACGGTGAACAGGGTGCGGCCGTGGAAGCTGTTCAGCGCCGCGATAATTTCGTACTTCTCGCTACCAAAACGATCAAACGCGACGCGACGCGCCAGCTTGAACGCGGCCTCGTTGGCCTCGGCACCGGAGTTGCAGAAGAACACGCGCTCGGCAAAGGTGGCGTCGATCAGTTTATGCGCCAGGCGCAGGGCCGGCTCGTTGGTGAACACGTTGGACACGTGCCATAGCTTGTTCGCCTGCTCTGTCAGGGCACCGACCAGCGCTGGATGAGCGTGGCCCAATACGTTAACGGCAATCCCGCCAGCAAAGTCGATCAACTCGCGGCCGGACTGGTCCCACACGCGGGAACCGGCGCCACGCACCGGAATGAATGCGGCAGGCGCATAGTTGGGAACCATTACCTGGTCAAAATCGGCGCGTTCTACCGCAGCGTGCTCAACGGACATCGGAGTCTCCTGAAGAGGAACACCCGCCTGGAACTGGCGAGCGATGGGGGGATTGTAGGGAGAGTTTTCGCCCTGGCCTTGCCGCCAAGCGACAACTTCTTATAGCGCAAACCCCGGTTTCAACCGGGTTTACGGCAATGCGACATATAGCTTCGCAAAGGCGCAGTTTAAACTGTCGAGCGTGCTTATAGGCAGTACTGCGCAAACCGATGCTCTGTAGGAGCTGCCGCAGGCTGCGATCTTTTGATTGTGATTTTTCAAGATCAAAAGATCGCAGCCTGCGGCAGCTCCTACAGGGGATAGTGACCGATCAACGGGCGCTGGAGCTAGCCGCGCTCGGAAGGCACCGACGACAATTCGAACGGGCTGCTGCTGCGCCGCTGGTTGCGATCTTCCCGTGGCGTGGCACCGAAGAAGTTGCGGTAGGCGCTGGAGAAATGCGGCCCCGAGGAGAAACCGCAGGACAGGCCGATCTGAATGATCGACTTGCTGGTCTGCATCAGCATCTGCCGGGCCTTGTTAAGCCGCAGTTCCAGGTAGTACTGGCTGGGCACGCGATTGAGGTATTGCTTGAAGATGCGCTCCAGCTGCCGACGGGACACGCACACATGCTGGGCGATTTCGTCGGTGGTTAGCGGCTCTTCGATGTTGGCCTCCATCAGCAACACGGCCTGGGTCAGCTTCGGATGGCTGGAGCCCAGGCGGTTCTGCAGCGGAATGCGCTGGCGCTCACCGCCTTCGCGAATACGCTCGACCACCAGTTCCTCGGAAACCGCACCGGCCAGTTCCGCACCGTGATCACGGGCCAATACCGCCAGCAGCAGGTCGAGTACCGAGAGGCCGCCGCACGCGGTGAGGCGATCGCGATCCCAGTCGAACAGATGACTGGTGGCGATGACTTTCGGGAAGCGCTCGGCGAAATCGTCCTGCCAGCGCCAGTGCACGGCGGCCCGATAACCGTCGAGCAAACCCAACTGCGCCAACGGGTACACACCGGCAGACAGGCCACCAATGACACAACCGGCGCGCACCAATTGTTTCAACGAACTGCTGAGGGCCGGCGCGAGGGTGGTCGGCGGCTCGTCAGCGAGCAGAAACAGTTTCTGGAAGTTTTCCAGCTTGCCGGCCCAAGGCTCGCCCGGCAATTGCCAGGCGCCTTCGGTCGGCGGTTCGGCCTGCAGGAACGACAGCTCGTAGACAACGTCCGGATGCACACGCTGGGCAACACGCAAGGCCTCCTCAGCCAGCGCAAGCGTCAGTGCTTTAGTGCTGGGCCAAATCAGGAAACCAATTCGATGGGCAGTCATGGAGGGCAGTCCGAAACGAAAACAGTGATGAAGGCATGGGCCAATGCTAGCCCGAAAATGAACGCAAATCTTGAAACCGACACCGATCAACTATGGGGGGCCGGCCGGCTCGCGCCCGCCCCTACACCGATGATCTGTAGGAGCTGTCGAGTGAAACGAGGCGGCGATCTTTTGATTTGAACAATCAAGATCAAAAGATCGCAGCCTTCGGCAGCTCCTACAGGGGGATCGCGGCCAGCTTCAGGCTGCGAAGCATGCACCATCCAGGTGCACAACGGCAGTCCTGATTACTTCAGGCTACCCGAGAGGAATTGTTGCAGGCGCTCGGACTGTGGGTTGACCAGTACTTCGCGCGGATTGCCGCTTTCTTCAACGATGCCCTTGTGCAGGAACACCAACTGGTTCGACACCTCGCGGGCGAAGCCCATTTCGTGGGTCACCACCACCATGGTCCGGCCTTCCAGCGCCAGGGCCTGCATGACTTTGAGCACGTCGCCCACCAGTTCCGGGTCGAGGGCCGAAGTCGGTTCGTCGAACAGCATCACTTCCGGCTCCATCGCCAGCGCACGGGCAATCGCAACGCGCTGTTGTTCGCCGCCGGACATGTGGCCTGGGTAGGCGTCCTTGCGATGGGCCACGCCCACCTTGTTCAGGTAGTGCTCGGCCTTCTCGCGGGCTTCAGCCTTGGACATGCCCAGCACGTGCACGGGCGCTTCCATGATGTTTTCCAGCGCAGTCATGTGCGACCACAGGTTGAAATGCTGGAACACCATCGACAGGCGCGAACGCATGCGCTGCAGCTGCTTCGGATCGGCGGCTTTCATGGCGCCGTCCTTGTTCGCCACCAACTTGAGCTCTTCGTTGTTGAGCAGGATACGGCCCGCGTGCGGCTGCTCGAGCAGGTTGATGCAACGCAGGAAAGTACTTTTGCCGGAGCCACTGGAGCCGATGATGCTGATCACATCGCCAGCCGCCGCTTTCAGGGACACACCCTTGAGCACTTCGTGACTGCCATAGCGTTTATGCAGGTCTTGGACTTCAAGTTTGTACATGCGGTCGGTTCTCACAAAAACAGTCAGTCAGTCGTTGAGCAAGCGCCCGTGACGCAGCGCTTCGCGCCCCGCCACCTTGGCCAGCCAGAAACCGGGTTGGGCATAACGCAGCCGTTCAATGGCAAACAGCACCCCGGACGTACCAGCACACACCGTGCTGACCCGATCCGCCAGCGGATCGATCACTTCGAAAATCTCGTCACCGGCCTCGACCCACTCGCCGGGCTTGCGCAAAAAGCTGATCACCCCCGGGTGCGGCGCGAACAGCAATTCAGTGCCTTCGAACGGCATGCCTTCGCAGGCATCCCGGCCAGCCTTGGGCCACTCACCGCTGATCAGGCCCTGCTCGGCCAGGAACGCGAGGATGCCTTCGGCATACGCTTGCGCTTCCCCGCGACCGGTATCAGCCTGACCACCAAGCTCGATGGTCGTCGCCAGGCACGCCAATGGAATCGGCGCCTCGGGAAACAGCCGCGACAGGCGCAACCACGGGAGCGAGCAGGCCTCGTCGAAGGAACTGCCGCCGGAATCCTCCGCCAGCAAACCCACCTTCACATCCAGGTGCGCGGCGAGCGAACGCCACTGAGGCCAGTGTTGCGGCAGTGCGTACATGTGCAACGCCGCTTCCGCATCGCAATGCAGGTCCAGCACCACATCGGCGGTGCAGGCATGGCTGAGCAGCACGCGCTGCATGCCTTGCAGCTGGCTCGAAGCCGGGGGCAATGCGTCGAGCGCATCGCTCATGGCCTGGCGAATCAGCTGAGTGTTGGCGTGGGCATCATCGCCCAGGCGGCCTTGCACAGCAGCGGCCACCGGCGCACTCAACTCGACGAAATCGCGGTTGAAATTCTTGCCGCTGCCGGCCTCGAAGCGCCCTTGATGACTGCCCTGAAGCAACTGCCCAAGCCCCAGTGGGTTAGCCACCGGCACCAGTTCAATCACGCCGTTGAGCAAGCCTTGGGCTTCGAGTTCAGTCAGACGCTTTTTCAGTTCCCAAGCCGTGCGCATACCCGGCAGTTCGTCGGCGTGCAGGCTGGCCTGGATGTATGCCTTGCGCTCACCTCTACCGAAGCGGAACACCGAAATCTGGCGTTCGCAGCCCAGGTGACTCCACGGCAATGGGTGGTCGATGCGTTCCATATCAATGCTTCCGCGGGGCCAGATAGCCCAGCCAGCGGCGCTCGGCCATTTTGAACAGGCGCACCAGGATGAACGTCAGGCACAGGTAGAACACGCCGGCGGTGATGTACGCCTCGAACGGCAGGTAATACTGGGCGTTCACGGTACGCGCGGCACCGGTGATGTCGATCAGGGTCACGATGGAGGCCAGGCTGGTGGTCTGCAGCATCATGATCACTTCGTTGCTGTACTGCGGCAACGCCCGGCGCAAGGCCGACGGCAGCAGGATGCGCTTGTACATCTTGTAGCGCGACATGCCCATGGCCTTGGCCGCTTCGATCTCGCCGTTCGGCGTGGCGCGCAGGCTGCCGGCGATGATTTCTGCGGTGTAGGCGCTGGTGTTGATCGCAAACGCCAGGCACGCACAGAAGGTGGCACTGGACAGCCACGGCCACAGGAAGCTTTCGCGTACGGCCTCGAACTGCGCCAGGCCGTAGTAGATCAGGAACAGCTGCACCAGCATCGGCGTGCCGCGGATCACGTAGGTGTAGAGCCAGGCGCTCATGTTCACCACCGCGTTCTTCGAGACGCGCATCAGGCCCAGGGGCAGCGCACACAGCAGGCCGAAAAACAGCGACAGGCCAAGCAGTTTCAGGGTGGTCAGCAGGCCGCCGAGGTACAGCGGCAAGGCCTCCCAGATGACGTTGTAGTCGAAGATCATAGATCAGCCGCCCTTACGCCTACCGAGTAGCGCTTCTCAAGTTGACGCAGTATCAGCAACGAGACGCTGGTGATCACCAGGTACATTGCCGCCACTGCGAGGAAGAAGGTGAAAGGCTCGCGGGTGGCATCTGCCGCCTGCTTGGCCTTGAACATCATGTCTTGCAGACCCACCACCGAAATCAGCGCGGTGGCCTTGGTCAGTACCAGCCAGTTGTTGGTGAACCCCGGAATCGCCAGGCGAATCATCTGCGGGACCAACACCCGGAAGAACACCTGAAAACTGCTCATGCCGTACGCCATGCCCGCCTCTGCCTGACCCTTGGGGATCGCCATGAAGGCGCCACGGAAGGTTTCCGACAGGTACGCACCGAAGATGAAGCCCAGGGTGCCGATACCGGCCGCCAACGGGTTCAGGTCGATGTAGTCGTCATAACCGAGCATCGGTGCCACGCGGTTGAGCAGGTCCTGGCCGCCGTAGAAAATCAGCAGGATCAGTACCAGGTCGGGAATACCGCGGATCACCGTGGAATACAGATCGCCCAGCCACGCAAGCCAGCGCACCGGCGACAGACGCAATGCAACGCCGATCAGCCCCAGAACGATGGCCAGGGCCATGGAAGACAAGGCGAGCTGAAGCGTCAGCCATGCGCCATCGAGGATGACAGCCCCGTAGCCTTTCAACATGATTCAGGTCCTCGAAAGTTGGGATGAAAAAATGGCGCAAACCTCAGAGATCCTGTTGCTTGCGCCATTTCGGACTTGTCGCCGGGACGTTGTTACTTGCCGTAGATATCGAAGGCGAAGTATTTGTCCTGGATTTGCTTGTACTTGCCATTGTCGCGGATGGCCGTGATCGCGGCGTTGATCTTGTCTTTCAACGCGTCACCCTTGCGCACTGCGATACCGACGCCGTCACCGAAGTATTTAACGTCAGTGAAAGCCGGGCCCACGAACGCAAAACCTTTGCCGGCGTCGGTTTTCAGGAAACCGTCGTCCAGCAGGGTGGCGTCAGCCACGGTACCGTCGAGACGGCCAGCGGCCACGTCGAGGTAGATTTCGTTCTGCGAACCGTACGGCTTGATCTCGGCACCCAGCGGGGCCAGCACTTCACGGGCGAAACGCTCGTGGATCGAACCACGTTGCACGCCGATGTTCTTGCCCTTGAGCTCGGTCAGGCCGTCGCTGACCTGAGTGCCGGCCTTCATGACCAGGCGCGCAGGGGTGTTGTAGTACTTGTTGGTGAAGTCCACGGACTTCTTGCGGTCTTCGGTGATCGACATGGACGACAGGATCGCGTCGATCTTGCGCACCTTGAGTGCCGGGATCAGGCCGTCGAACTCTTGCTCGACCCACACGCATTTGACCTTCATCTCTTCGCACAGGGCGTTGCCGATGTCGTAGTCAAAACCGACGATGCTGCCATCCGGCGACTTGGAGGCGAACGGAGGATAAGCCGCTTCGATACCGATCTTCACCGGCTTTTCGTCAGCGAAGGTAGGCAGCGACAGCACGGACAGTGCCAGGGCGCCAAGCAGCACGAGTTTCTTCATCTTGGTACTCCATCGGTATAGGGCTAAAAGGCAGAGTGAGCGACAGCCCAACATGCGAGTGAGTAAAACCGGAAAGCGATTGCTGCGTCCTACGTAACACGCGTTGTTTTCAACGCACGCAACGACGAGCGAGTGATCGGCATTCTAACGACAGGCCCGAAGCCGATATTTCTTCAATGCGACAACAAATTACAGAAGCACCGAGAATGCCGTTTTGGCACGTTGACAGCCCTGCAATTTCATGCAAGAGCAAAAGAAAGTTAACCGATCTATGCTGCAAATTGCGGGCCTATTATTGGCAAAGCCTTCTAATCCGGCAAGCGTAGCGTGGGGACTTATTTTTTAGACAGGCTGCAGACGCCCAAGGATGGGGCTTTGCGTTTCCCTATGCCCCGGATCGGGGCGGGCGGTTACACATTTAGTTACTTGAACGATAGCCGGTAACAGTGGGAAAAGGATGACAGGGGATGCCGATAATTATTGGCTGATGTTCGTTTAGCGTCTGACTGATCGCCATCGCTAGCAGGCTAGCTCCCACAGGGGGACATGCGCTGGACTCAGATTTTGAATCCACTGGAGATCCTTGTGGGAGCTAGCCTGCTAGCGATGAGGCCCGAACAGCCCCCACAAAAACCCCAGACAAAAAAAACCCATCCGGCACAACACCGGATGGGGTTTTACTGACTCAGAGAAGGCGGTTAAGCCACATTCATCGTCTTGTGCGTATCAATCAAATGCTGCACCACACCCGGATCCGCCAGGGTCGAAATATCCCCCAACCCATCGTACTCAGCGGTCGCAATCTTGCGCAGAATCCGCCGCATGATCTTGCCCGAACGCGTCTTCGGCAGCCCCGGCGCCCACTGGATCACATCCGGTGAAGCAATCGGCCCGATCTCTTTACGCACCCAGTTCTTCAGCTCCAGGCGCAGCTGCTCGCTCGGCTCTTCACCGCCGATCAGGGTCACATACACATAAATGCCCTGGCCCTTGATGTCGTGCGGCACACCCACCACGGCCGCCTCGGCGACTTTCGGGTGAGCAACCATCGCGCTCTCGATCTCGGCGGTACCCATGCGGTGGCCGGACACGTTCAGCACGTCATCCACGCGACCGGTAATCCAGTAGTAACCATCCTCGTCACGACGGGCACCGTCACCGGTGAAGTACATGCCACGGAAGGTCTTGAAGTAGGTGTCGACAAAACGGTCATGGTCGCCATACAGCGTGCGCGCCTGGCCTGGCC
>NZ_JZRI01000070.1:0-1216 GCF_000952175.1 Pseudomonas sp. ES3-33
CTGCGCGTATGCACGCCCACAAGCCTGTCAGGTATTTGCGCATAACCGCGCAGATGGCCTGCATTTTTCGCTTTCCGCGTGCGATCAACGCATCATAAAAAGCCTTCACATTCGGGTCGCTGCGAATCGCTGACATGGCCGGCATGAACATCGCCGATCGCAAGTAGGCATTGCCTGCCTTACTAAGGCGTCCGGGCTTGTCAATGCTCGTCCCGGACTGGTTTAGTCGTACGTCCAGCCCCGCATAACGACTTACCTGCGGGGCTTTAAGTGTCACTGGCAGGGGCGCCAGCTCAGCCAGCACGGCAAATGTCGAAACGTCCCCCATCCCAGGGGCCGCCACCATGTGATCGAATTGGCTCTGCAATATTGGACAGCTGGCGATGATTTCTCGCCCGGCTTGCCTAAACCGCTCAATGCGCCTGCCAAACATCGCGATAGCCTCTTCTTCGTCCTCAATCAGCAACGGTGAAGTGGTTCCGGTCGCCTGCAGGGCATGCAGCTCATTTTTAGCCCGCGTGCAGTGGCCGATCAACCGATTGATGTGGCGACCAATGGCCCGCAGCTCAAGCTGTGCGGGGCTTGGTGGGGTCCACAGGCGAGGGGTCATGCGTTCGCCGTACTCGGCCAGCAACTGAGCATCGATGGCGTCCGTTTTACTGTGCTGAAGCATCAGTCTTGCAAAATTGCGGGAGCTTTTCGGGTTGACCACCGAGACCGGTAACCCAGCCGCGTTCAACTCCAAGGCCAGATCCAGGTAGTAAATCCCGGTGGCTTCCATGACAACAGATAGCGGTTTTAGGGCTATCAGCTTTTTCACAGCCGCCTTGCGCCCCTTGGGGGTTTGGGCGATATCCCACGAGCCGGCAGCACGGCCTTTGTCACGCCAAGCCATGACGCTGCTACGGGAACCGATATCCAATCCGACGTGAACGCTCATGCTTTCAACTCCGAGAAAACTGGGTGAAGATGGCTCCTGGTTCCCCTGACCTCGAACTTCATGCCGCTGCAACCTTGTAATGCGAAGTCCGACTTGTCGGCTTCTCGATACTCTTCGTGGTGGGCAATGAGGCGGGGGAGCCTCTCTACAGACAAGGTCAGGCGCAAGTCCTGCCTTCAGGAGCCATCGGCCTCCCCCAGAAACACATCTTTGTATGTCAGCACCAACGAGCTTAGACCTCTCTCGCTGGGTGCTGGGTCAACATACAAGGAGCTG
>NZ_JZRI01000071.1:0-1166 GCF_000952175.1 Pseudomonas sp. ES3-33
ATCCCGGCGATTGCCGACGTGTTCCGTTTCTTCGCCGGCGCCAGCCGCTGCATGAGCGGTTCGGCTGGCGGTGAATACCTGCCCGGCCACACCTCGATGATCCGCCGCGATCCGGTGGGCGTGATCGCCTCGATCGCGCCGTGGAACTACCCGCTGATGATGGTCGCCTGGAAAATCGCTCCGGCTCTAGCCGCCGGTAATACCGTGGTGCTCAAGCCGTCGGAACAAACCCCGCTGACCGCGTTGCGCCTGGCGGAACTGGCGTCGCAAATTTTCCCCGCCGGTGTCCTCAACCTGGTGTTCGGGCGCGGTCCAACGGTGGGTAGCCCGCTGGTGACCCACCCGAAAGTGCGCATGGTCTCGCTGACTGGCTCGATCGCCACTGGCTCGAACATCATTTCCAGCACCGCCGACAGCGTCAAGCGCCTGCACATGGAACTGGGCGGCAAGGCCCCGGTGATCATCTTCGACGACGCCGACATCGACGCCGCCGTGGAGGGCATTCGCACCTTCGGTTTCTACAACGCCGGCCAGGATTGCACGGCGGCCTGCCGCATCTACGCCCAGGCCGGGATCTACGAGAAGTTCGTCGAGAAGCTCGGTGCCGCGGTCAGCAGCATCAAGTACGGCCTGCAAGACGATCCGGCCACCGAGCTCGGCCCGCTGATCACTGCGCAGCACCGCGACCGCGTGGCCGGGTTCGTCGAACGCGCCGTGGCGCAGTCGCACATCCGCCTGATCACCGGTGGCAAGGCGGTGGACGGCAACGGTTTCTTCTTCGAGCCGACGGTGCTGGCGGACGCACAGCAGGATGACGAGATCGTTCGCCGCGAGGTGTTCGGCCCGGTGGTGTCGGTGACCAGGTTTACTGACGAGGCCCAGGTGCTGGGCTGGGCCAACGACTCGGACTACGGCCTGGCGTCGTCAGTGTGGACCGCCGACGTCGGCCGCGCGCATCGGTTGTCGGCGCGCCTGCAATACGGCTGCACCTGGGTCAATACGCACTTCATGCTCGTCAGCGAAATGCCCCATGGCGGTCAGAAATTGTCCGGCTATGGCAAGGACATGTCGATGTATGGGCTGGAGGACTACACCGTGGTACGGCATGTGATGTTCAAGCACTAAAAAAGCATCGCTGGCAAGCCAGCTCCCACAAGGGTTGGGAC
>NZ_JZRI01000072.1:0-8287 GCF_000952175.1 Pseudomonas sp. ES3-33
GTCCCCGCCCACCACCACTCGCCGCCTCGACACAGACAAATTCAGACATCTCGTTCCAGCTCACTCCCAGCAACGGCCGCGTCCCCGGGTGCCAGACCACGGTGTTTGCGTCATCTCCGGTATCGATGCACAACTGCCGCTGCCAGACAGGGTCCTTGAGCTGTAATTCGCCCTCGTGCTGGAACACTCGCTGGCAGCCGCCATCCACCCGCAGCTCTCCTTCCTGCTGGCATGCCTGGCGGTTCAACTGGTCGTAACCTTGCACCCCATCGAGCCCAGACAGCGCTACCTCACCCACGTCGCCAATACGCCAGTAGGCGTGCAAAGCCTGACTCAACTGACACGGCAGGCTGTCCTGATGCTCAGTCGCCAGGCGTAGGTCCAGGCGCTCGCCAAGGTGCGCATGCAGGTCCACTTTCCAGTCGCACAGTTGCAGTTGCCAGTGCAGGCGCACGCCGTCGTCGTCCGTGCTGCTGTCGAGTAACTTCCAGTCGAGCAGACGCGCCCAGCCATGGGACGGCCAGGCGTTCTCGCTCGGATGGCGGCCATACCACGGCCAGCACACCGGCACCCCGCCCCGAATCGCGCCGACATGCGGCCACTTCGCTGCGCACCACAGCCAGGGTTTCTGGCCTTTGGGCTGGAAGTGCAGCAACTGCGCACCCTGGCGGCTGAACACCGCCTGGCAGAGCGGATGATCGATCACCAGCACGTCGCGCAGTTGATAGCGCTCCCACGCGAACACAGGACGCTCGCGCAAGGATTTGAAGAAGCGTTGTAGCGGATGCTCATGCATGTGCCGCAGTCCTGAAAATCATCTGTTACCGGGAAGTGCCCGCCCCAAAAAAAACGGACAGCCTTGGCCGTCCGCAAAAATGCGCACATGGAGAGAAGCTTATCGCAACAGCGTTAGAACACCGACTGAATTTTCAGGCCGGCCACAATCGCGTCGTCCACCTGATCCACACCACCGGGGTGCTTCACGTACTGCAGGTTGGGACGCACGGTCAGCCAGTTGGTGACGTGGAAACCGTAGTTGATTTCAGCGTTGTACTCGGTGTCCTGGATAGGCAGGAAGGCCGGGTTGTCGTAGTCGTCGATGCCGTTGACGCCATTGATCAGCTTGCGGTTTTTCTGCGCGTCTTCGTTGACGTGGATACGGGCGATACCGATGCCCACATCGTCTTTGGGGCGCGCGTTGAACGGGCCTTTGTAGACCAGCATCAGGTTCTGATAGTTGTCCACGACGTTGGTGTCCTTGTCGTGGAAGGTGGCGTTGGCCGCGATGCTCAGGCCACGGCTCTTGTCGCCATTGTGGTCGGTCAGCTGTTGCTGGGCGACGAACCAGTAGCCGGACTTGCTGCTGTGGCTGCGGTACGCATCACCGCTGACGGCCGCGTCGTTGCCGTTGGCATCTTCACGAACGTCGTCGGCCTCGGCGGTGCTTTTGTAGTAACCGACGCGGTACTCGCCCGGCAGGCTGTTGACGTTTGGCGACCACACCAACTCGACTGGAATGATGGTGCCCTTGGTGCCGCTGCCGCTGAGCTTGAAGCCGTTGCCGGTTTCCAGTTGCGACGGGTTCTGGTTGTACGCGCCGATCTGCGCGTAGAGCTCGTCGTTGATGTTGTACTTCACGCGGATCGCCGCCTGGCTGACCGGCCAGTTGTACCAGATGCCGCCCACCCAGTTACCCACTTGCGAGCCGCAGAACGCCAGGTTCTGGAAGTCGCACGGGAAGCTGTTGAAGTCTTCGCCTTCGCCGAAGTAACCGGCCTTGACGTCCAGGGCGCCATCGAAATACTTCTGCTTGACCCACAATTGCGTCAGGCGCCAGGTCTGGCCCCGGCCCCAGACTTCCTGGGAAGAACTGAAGGTGCCAGCCCGTGGATCGCCGATGCGATCATTGGAGATGTTCTTGCCGCTACGCTCGGTGATCGCCAGTTTGAACTCGGCGTCTTTCCAGCCGAAGATCTTTTCCAGGTCCAGTTGCGCCCCCAAGGCAAACTGGTCGCTGTAGCGCGCTGTGGTGTCATCGTTGTAGCCGCCCTTGAGGTTGGAGCCGACTTCGCCCACGTACTCCAGGGTGAAATCGTAGCCCGCCTCGATCAGCTTGGTCCGCTCACCACCCCAGTCGCCCGTCATCCACTTCGACTCGGGGCTGAACGCTTCAGCAGCGTGCACGGTGCCAGCCAGGCTCATCGCCGCAATCGCTGACAATTGGCAGATCAGCTGAGCGTTGTTCTTCTTCTTCATCCCTACATCCTCGTTTTATTGTTATTAACTGTTTTTATCTAACGCGGTTTACAAATCCCCACTGCAGGAGCGAGCTTGCTCGCGAAAAACTTCAGGCCGACGCGGTGAATCAGACTGCCCGCGTTATCGTTCACGCACATCGCGAGCTAGCTCGCTCCTACAGGGCTAACGCTTGCGGCCAGCCTGAGCGACCGTTCTTGTCCATCACGAGCAAGCTCGCTCGGACATCAGCGGCCTTTGAACTGGGTCACGTTGGCGTTGTGAGCCTCTGCCTTCGGAACACCGGCAACCCCCAGGCGCTCGCCGGTCTTGGCGTCGAATAACAAAACCTTCGACGGATCAAATTGCAGGGTCAGGGTCTCGCCGACATTCGGCGCGACGTCCGGCGCCAGGCGGCAGCAGACCTTGGTGTCGTTGAGGTTGACGAACACCAGGGTGTCGGGGCCGGTCGGTTCGGTCACCTGGACCTCAGCGCGAATGGTCGGCAGCCCGTTCGGCTCGTTGCCCGCCAGCACGATCTGCTCCGGACGCAGGCCCAGAATCACTTCACGATCTTCCAGACCGGCGTCCTGCATGCCCAGTGGCAACTCGCAACGGGCCTGGCCGCTGTCGAGCAATGCCAGCAGGCGACCGTCCTTGCGCTGCAAACGCAGGGGGATGAAGTTCATCGGCGGCGAGCCGATGAAGCTCGCCACGAACAGGTTGGCCGGGTTGTTGTAGATGTCTTTCGGCGTGCCGAACTGCTGGATGATCCCGTCTTTCATCACCGCCACTTTGTCGCCCAGGGTCATCGCTTCGATCTGGTCGTGGGTCACGTAGACCGTGGTAGTTTTCAGACGCTGGTGCATCAATTTCATTTCGGTGCGCATCTCGACTCGCAGCTTGGCGTCGAGGTTGGACAGCGGCTCATCGAACAGGTAAATCTTCGGCCGCCGCGCCAGTGCCCGGCCCATGGCCACACGCTGTTGCTGGCCGCCAGAGAGTTGGCCCGGTTTGCGGTTGAGCAGGTGTTCGATTTGCAGCAGCTTAGCCACGCGCGCAACTTCTTCGTCGATTTCGGCCGCCGGCATTTTGCGAATCTTCAAGCCGAAAGCGATGTTGTCGCGCACGCTCATGGTCGGGTACAGCGCGTAGGACTGGAACACCATGGCGATGTCGCGATCCTTGGGGCTCATGCCGCTGATGTCGGCGTCGTCCACCAGGATCGCGCCGCCGCTGATGTTCTCCAGGCCGGCGATGCAGTTCATCAGCGTGGACTTACCGCAGCCCGACGGACCGACCAGGATCAGGAACTCACCGTCATTGATCTTCAGTTCGATGTTCTTCAGGGTATCCGGCAAGCCGGCACCGTAGGTCTTGTTGACGTTACGTAATTCGAGAGTTGCCATGTTCTACCCCTTGACCGCGCCGGACGTCAGCCCACGCAGGAAATACTTGCCAGCGAATATGTAGACCAGCAGTGTCGGCAGCCCGGCGATCATCGCGGCAGCCATATCAACGTTGTATTCCTTGGCCCCGGTGCTGGTGTTGACCAGGTTGTTCAGGGCCACGGTGATCGGTTGTGCATCGCCGCTGGCGAATACCACGCCGAACAGGAAGTCATTCCAGATCTGCGTGAACTGCCAGATCAGGCAGACCATGACGATAGGGATCGACATCGGCAGCAGGATCTTCCAGAAGATCGTGAAGAAGCCCGCGCCATCCAGGCGTGCCGCCTTGACCAGCGCATCCGGAATGCTCACGTAGTAGTTGCGAAAGAACAGCGTGGTGAACGCCAGGCCGTAGACCACGTGCACCAGCACCAGGCCGGTGGTGGTGTTGGCCAGGCCGAGCTTGCCGAGGGTGAACGAGGCTGGCAGCAGGACGGTCTGGAACGGCAGGAAGCAGCCGAACAGCAACAGGCCGAAGAACAGTTGCGAGCCACGGAAGCGCCACATCGACAGCACGTAGCCATTCATTGCACCGATGAAGGTGGAGATCAGCACTGCGGGCACGGTGATTTTCACCGAGTTCCAGAAGTAACTGCCGACACTGTCCCAGGCCTTGAGCCAGCCAATGCCATCGATCACGGTTGGCCAGCTCAGCAGGTTGCCGGTGCGGATGTCCTCGGGGGTTTTGAAGCTGGTCAGCAGCATCACCACCAACGGGATCAGGTAGACCGCGGCGGCCAGCAACAACGTGGCGTAAATGGCGATGCGGCTGAAGCTGAGCGCCGGTTTGCCCAGTTGATTACTCATGGCGTTTGCCTCGCAGTTCCGAGTACAGGTAAGGCACCAGGATCGCCAGGATCGCGCCGAGCATCATCATGGCGCTGGCCGAACCAATGCCCATCTGGCCACGGCTGAAGGTGAAGGAATACATGAACATCGCTGGCAGGTCGGACGAGTAGCCCGGGCCGCCTGCGGTCATTGCAGCCACCAGGTCGAAGCTCTTGATCGCGATGTGCGCGAGGATCATGAAGGCGCTGAAAAATACCGGGCGCAGGCTCGGCAACACGATCTTCAGGTAGATGGTCGGCAAGCTCGCACCGTCGACTTGCGCGGCACGGATGATCGATTGATCGACACCGCGCAGGCCGGCCAGGAACATCGCCATGACAAACCCGGAGGCTTGCCATACGGCAGCGATCACCAGGCAATACACGACGCGATCCTGATCCACCAGCCAGTCAAGCCGAAAACCTTCCCAGCCCCAGTCACGCAGCATCTTGTCCAGGCCAAGGCCTGGATTGAGCAGCCATTTCCAGGCGGTACCGGTGACGATCATCGACAGCGCCATCGGGTACAGGTAGACGGTGCGAATGAAGCCTTCCTTGCGAATGCGCTGGTCCAGCAGCACCGCCAGGAACACCCCCAGCACCAGGCTGATGCCGATGAACATGCCGCCAAACAGGGCGAGGTTCTTGCTCGCGACCCACCAGCGGTCGTTGTCCAGCAGCCGGGTGTACTGCTGCAGGCCGACCCATTTGTAGCTCGGCATGAAGCTGGAATTGGTGAAGGACAGGACGAATGTCCAGATGATGTAACCGTAGAAACCAACCAACACGATGAGCATGCTCGGCGCGAGTACCAACTTGGGTAACCAGCGTTGCAGCGCATCGAACGGTGAGGCTTTGCTGAAAACCGCCACAGAGCTCATCGGGATAATCCAGGTTTAAATATAAAGGATCGAAGTGCGATCCCTCGTAGGAGCTGCCGCAGGCTGCGATCTTTTGATTTTGTTTTTTTACAATCAAGATCAAAAGATCGCAGCCTGCGGCAGCTCCTACCAGGGGCTCACTCGCTGTCGGGGATTACTGGGCCGCTTTGACAGCCGATGCCAGTTGGGCGCTGGCCTTGGCCGGGTCAGCATCCTTGTCGTTCATGAAGTTGGTGACCACGTCGAAGATCGCACCCTGCACGGCCAGGGAGGTGGCCATGTTGTGCGCCATGCTCGGTTGCAGGCCGCCAGTCTTCTCGTCAGCCAGGAAGTCCTTGGCTGCGGTCTGGGCGCAGGAATCGAAGCCCAGGGCGCTCATGTCGTTGAGCATGTCGGTGCGCACCGGAATCGAGCCTTTGTTCATGCTGAAGACTTTCTGGAAATCGGTCCCCAGGGCGACCTTGGCCAGGTCTTGCTGAGCGGCGATGTCGCCTTTGCGATCGGCCTTGAGCTTGAACACGGCCAGGGAATCGATGTTGTAGGTGAAGGCTTTTTCGGTGCCCGGGAACGGCACGCACTGGTAGTCCTTGCCGGCGACTTTCTTCGCCGCCGTCCATTCGCTTTTCGCCCAGTCGCCCATCATCTGCATGCCGGCCTTGCCGTTGATAACGTCGGCGGCAGCGATGTTCCAGTCACGACCGGCGCGGTTCTGGTCCATGTAGCCGGTGAGCTTTTTCAGTTCGGTAAAAGCCTTGGTCATTTCAGCGCCAGACAGGGTTTTCTGGTCCAGGTCTACCAGGGCTTTCTTGTAGCCTTCGGCGCCCATGGTCGAGAGCACCACGTCTTCGAATACAGTGCTGTCCTGCCAAGGCTGACCGCCGTGGGCCAGGGCGATGAAGCCGGCGGCCTTGAGCTTGTCGCCGGCGGCGTAGAATTCTTCGAGGGTGGTGGGAGCCTTGTCGATCCCGGCTTTCTTGAAGACTTCCGGGTTGATCCACAGCCAGTTGACGCGGTGGATGTTCACCGGCACGGCAACGTAGTCACCTTCGTACTTGACGGTGTCGGAGACCTTCTTCGACAGCAGGCCGTCCCAGTTTTCCGCCTTGGCGACGTCGGTCAGGGTGTCGGTACTGAGCAGGCCGGTGCTGCCCCATTCCTGGATGTCGGGGCCCTTGATCTGGGCAACGCCAGGCGGGTTGCCGGCGACGGCGCGGCTTTTCAACACGGTCATGGCCGTTGAACCGCCACCCCCGGCTACGGCGCCGTCTTTCCAGGTGAAGCCGTCTTTTTCAACTTGAGCCTTGAGTACATCGACCGCTGCTTTTTCACCACCCGACGTCCACCAGTGAACCACTTCCACCGAACCTTTGGCATCGGCGGCAAGAGCACTGAGAGGGAGCGCAGACAGGGAGGCAAGAGAAATGAGCGTAGCGAGGCGAGAAATCGCATTCATCTGGAAGTACCTTTCTTGTTGTTATGCATGCAAGTCTGGTGCTTGCGCTGCATGGATTTTAAACAGGAGTCAGCCCCTCGCAGGTAACGAAGGGACGCTGGAATGTCACCACATGGTTACACAGGAACACCCTGGGACACGCGCCCCAGAGCGGTGGCCAGGCTCGGCGCCAGGGGCAGGCCGGGAATGAGGACGGCCTGCCAGGCGTGATACAGGTCGGGTTTGCCCGGCCAGATATCGGCACTGGCACGGTTTTGCGGGTCCAGTTCGTGATGCCAGCTGCCGGCTTCGCGATCGATGAAGTAACGGTCACAGAATTCCCAGAACAGCCGGTACCAGGCTTCGTACTGGCTGTCGCCGGTGCGCTTGAGCAATGCGCTGGCGGCGGCGCTGGCCTCGCAATGGGTCCAGTGCAGACGGTGCCGCACCACCGGGCGATTGTCCCAGTCGAGGGTATAGACAAGACCGGGTGCACCATCGACCTCCCAACCGTGACGGCAGTTGTGCTCGAAGAGTTTTTGCGCGTCGGTGACCAGCCAGCCCGGCGTAAGCATCCCGGCCTGGACCCGTGCCGCTTCGAGGTGCAGCAACAGCCGCGCCCACTCGAACCCGTGGCCGGGTGTGGTGCCGTAGGGGCGAAAACCGTCCGCCGGGTTGTCGTGGTTGTACTCGCGCAGGGGCTGCCAGTCGCGGTCAAAGTGTTCGACCACCAGGTAGTCGTTGGCGGCCGCGTGATCATGGATCACCCGCTCGACAATGCGCTGGGCGCGGCACAGCCAGCGTTTGTCCGTGGTGACATCGGCCAGGGCGAGGAAGGTTTCGGTGGCGTGCATGTTGCTGTTGGCGCCGCGGTAGCGCTCCTCTTCACTCCAGTCGCGATTGAAGGATTCGCGCAGGGCGCCCTCCTCTTCACTCCAGAAACGCGTGTCGATAATGTTGATCGCGTCAGCGAGCAAGGCGTGCGCGCCAGGCCGTTGCGCGACGACAGCGGAGCTGGCAGCCAAAGCGACGAAGGCGTGCAGGTAGGCGGCCTTGGCGGTGTTGCCGTCCTGATGATCGGCAACGGCGAACCAGCCACCATGCTCGGCATCGCGCATTGGCCCGCTGAGGGCCTTGACGCCATGGTCTACCAGCTCGGCAAAGCCCGGCAGGCCCTGGATGTGAGCCATGGCAAAGCTGTGGGTCATGCGTGCGGTGTTCATGGTTTCGGCGCGGGCATTGGCCGGGAGGCGGCCCTTTTCATCAAGGTTACCGAAGCCTTCAGGCAGTCTGGAGGCTTCAGCGAACGCCAGCAGGCGCAAGCCTTCGGCGGCCAGCCATTGCTGATGCGCGGGGGCGTTCAGCCAGCTGCTGAAGACGGGTTGGAAGGTGTGCATGGGGTGCCTTTTTTGTTGTTATGACTGGGGGCAGTCTAAACAACGGGGGGTGGCGGGCTTGTAA
>NZ_JZRI01000073.1:0-35031 GCF_000952175.1 Pseudomonas sp. ES3-33
AGATGTGTATAAGAGACAGAAAATAGTGTTCGTTCGCCCAGTGTCATGGCTCTTTACCAGTGCATGGATTGCCAAGGCCACTGCACTGGGCGAACCCCTCTTCATCCGTCATTGCAAGGTTATGCGGCGTTCACAACAGGGGCGATCACAGGGTCGCTCTTTTTTGTCTTTAAATTTCGAGTGTCATCTCTAATTGTAGATTGCCTGGTTTGCACAATTGAAAATTGCGCCGTTGGGACTGAAACGAACCGACCTGGCTGATGGTCAATGAAACAGGCACATCGACCCGGAGCGACTACGACATGAAAATCCTGATGGTTCTGACGTCCCACGACCAGTTGGGTGACACTGGCAAGAAAACCGGTTTCTGGCTGGAAGAATTCGCTGCACCGTATTATGCCTTCAAGGATGCCGGCGCTCAGCTGACCCTGGTGTCACCGAAGGGCGGTCAGCCGCCCCTGGACCCCAAAAGCGACGAGCCGGATGCGCAGACCGCCGCCACGGAGCGCTTTCGCAAGGATTCTGCTGCGCAGGCCGCCCTGGCTTCAACCGCGTTGCTGAGCAGCGCCAGGGCCGAGGACTACGATGCGGTTTTTTACCCCGGCGGCCACGGCCCGCTGTGGGACCTGGCCGAAGACAAGGTGTCGATCGCGCTGATCGAAGCGTTCTACCAGGCTGGAAAACCCGTCGCGGCGGTCTGCCATGCGCCGGGTGTGTTGCGTCACGTCAAGGGCGCGGACGGCCAACCGCTGGTCAAGGGCAAGCGGGTGACGGGCTTTACCAACTCCGAGGAGGAGGCGGTGCAACTGACCGATGTCGTACCGTTCCTGGTTGAGGACGCGCTCAAGGCCAACGGTGGCCTCTACTCCAAGGGCGACGATTGGGCCAGTTATGTGGTGACCGACGGGTTGCTGCTGACAGGGCAGAACCCGGCGTCGTCCGAGGCAGTGGCCGAGGCGCTATTGGCCAAGCTGCGCTAACCCTTCGCCAAAGCGCCAGGTTGCGCGACCTGGAATCAGGCGAAACACTGCTCGATTGAACGGCGCTGCGTTTCGGCGTACAGCGCCAGTTCATCAATGGTTGCGCGTCCCAAGGCCTGCTCGAAGGCTTGGCGGTTCGAATGCTCGCCATAGTGGCTTTGCGCAGCGTCCCCAAGGTTGGACTGAAATATCCCCGCCGCACTGACCGGCAGGAAATCCTCGTAAACCAGCGGTTCCACCCGCAGATAGCCATCGCGTAGAAGGTCCTCCAGCGCCATGGTTTGCAGCGCTCCCGCAGCCCGGCCCTTGTCCGTGACGAAGTACCGAAAATACGCCAACTCTTGCTGGCGCATGCCCTCTAGCGTGTCAGGAAACTCGCTGAAATGCCGCTCCATCAGCGTGTTGTAGCGTGTGGCGTTGCTTTCGTTGGGAAATTCGCCGAGTTCATCCCGAGCCGCGTTCAGCAGGCGGTCATACAGTGCGCGCCCTTTGGGGGTCAGCGCGGCGCCCCTTTGTTCGATTTCGCCAAAGCGGGCGCTATGGCTGCCGCGACTGTCGGCTTGATCAGTAAAGGCGATCGGCTCATCCAGCGCCTTGAAACTGGTCTGGCGCAGCAAAATCGGACACTGGCGACGGGGTGGGCCTTCGACCACCGCCTTGGGGGTGATGCCGTGGTCGGGCATTTGTGCCTGTACGATATCGATGTCCAGGGTGCGCGGCGTCAAGTGGTTGATGTGGGGGCCCTTGAACGCCACCACGTCGGCGATCAGGCGATGTTGCGCGCTGAGTTTTTGATACTGCTCGGCGGTGACGGTGGCGCTGTGGTGCCAGCGGAAGGTTTCCAGCGCCTGCTCGACGAATTGTTGCGCCTGCTCTTCGCCAAGGCCGCCCTCGCGTTCGGCGCACTCGATGAGGTGCAGCGCCGCCGGGGTGAAGATCCTGCGTTTATCCAGTACCGCCTGGGCAAAGGTACGCAGTGCCTGATCTTCGATCAGCTCAAGGCGCAGCAATGAAGTGAACACCCGAAACGGGCTGACTTGCAATGCGGCTTCGTGCACCGCGCGAAACGCGGTGGAGTGCACCGGCACCCCCGCCGGGGTCAGGTCGTAGTAGCCAACGGGCTGCATGCCCATGACCGCAAACAGGCGGGCCAGGGTGGCCAGTTCATCGGCCGTGCCCACGCGAATTGCGCCATGGCGCTCCAGGTCCAGGCGCTGGATTTCGCCGGTACTGTCCAGTTGCCGGGCCACCTGTGGATCGCTTTGCAGCACGTGACGGTTGGTTTGCTCCACCAGTTGCATCAGCGCGCCGTACAGCGGGACCTCTTCGCGGTACATGTCGGACATCGCTTTGGAGAAGCGTTGGCGGATCAGGTCGGGGCTGACGAAGCTCGGATGGCTCATGGAAGGTTTTCCTGGCGCTGGCGTGAAGGATGAGCAAAAGATCGCAGCCTTCAGCGTCCCCGACAAACGAAGAATCTTCCGAACTTCATTCTGTCACGGACTGCAAACAGGGGTCAGACCGGCAAGTGCGAGCGTTGGGATGCCAAAAATTCTCCATACAGTCGCGCCGTGTGTGCGGGCTGTTCGACCATCGGCATATGCCCGACGCCTTCGCCGATCTCCACCCGCAGGTCGGCAATGCCCTTGCTCCAGACCGCCACACTGCTGACATCGATCAGCCGGTCCTTGCGCCCCCACACCAGCAGGGCCGGGCACTTGATATCGGCCAGTCTTGGCTCCATCGGCGGGCTGGCGCGAAAGTCTCTGAAGATTTCCTCCAGCTCATCGCGAGACTGTTGATAGCGTTGGGCAAAGGCATCCAGCACCACCCCCGGCACCCAGGGCGGATTGGCCATGGTCATGGCGTAGAACTGGCGGAATTCCTCCCGGGAATGAATCAGGAACGGGTTATGCCCCTTGCCCAGCTGCCGCTCCAGATCACTGATCTCCGGCGCAGTGACGCCGGCCGGGTCGATCAGCGCAACCGACGCGATGCGGTCCGGGTAGTGGGCGGCAAGCCAGGCCGCCATGTAACCACCCATGGAGTTGCCGATCACATGCACTTTTTCCACGCCGCAGACGTCGAGCAGCTGGATCATGCGCTTGGCCTGGAGCGGGATGTCGTAGCCGCCACCGGCCTTGAACCCGGTTTCGCCATGGCCGGCAATATCGGGGATGATCACCCGGTACTGGCCGACAAAATGCCGGGCGAAGCGCAGCCACAGGTTCTTGTCGGCGCTGTAGCCATGCAGCATCAGCACGCTGCTGGTGGCCTCGTATGGCCCGCCTTGCCAGGTCGAGACCGTCATTTCGGGGATCGGCACGACGATCTTGTGCAGCCGGTACAGCTTGGCTTCGATGGCGGTGCTCAAGTCATACAGCAAGTAACCGATAGCGGGGTAGCTCAACCAGCTCCAGGCCACGAAAACAGCGATAGCGACAACCAATAAAAGCATCAGCGTCTTCCTTCTATCTAACGAATCAGGAGAGCAGGTGATCGGCGGGTTTCAGCGCCCGGGTGAGCCGGTGATAGCTGAAACTGAACCCCGGAAACATGGCGATTACATGACCGCTCTTGCTGTGATACCAGCTGTGGCAACCGCCAGACTTCCATACCGTGCGCTCCATTTCTCTGTGGATCATTTCAGTGTAGGTACGTTCCGCCTCAGGGCGCACCTCTATGCTGCGTAAACCCTGTTTTTTTAACGTGCCGATACAGTCGAGAATGTAGTTCATCTGCGATTCGATGATGAACAGTGCCGAGGTGTGGCCGATTCCGGTGTTGGGCCCGGTGACGATAAACAGGTTGGGAAAGCCCGGCAGGCTGGTGCCGAGGTAGGCCCGGGGGTATTGCGCCCAGACATCTTGCAGACGCGTCGCGTTCTTTCCGTAGACCGGATAGGAAATCACCCCGTCGGTGGCGTCGTAACCGGTGGACCAGACGATCAGGTCCAGATCGATGTGCTGGCCATCGCTGGTCACGATGCCGCTCTCGTCAATACGGGCAATCCCTTGTTCGCGGCTGTGCAGTGTCACATTGCTGCGCCCGAGCGCCGGGTACAAGGTGCTGGAAACAATCACCCGTTTGCAGCCGATGGCGTAATCCGGGGTCAGCTTGCGCCGCAGTTCGGGATCGGCCACCTGGCGCTTGAGAAAACCCAGCGCCTGTTGCTGGACCAGGCGGATCGCCGGCCGGGAGTACTTGAAGGCAATCACCCGGGCTTCAAATTGCCAGTAGATCATCCAGCGCAACAGCTTGTAGGCCGGCTTGAGCCCCAGGAGCCAGCGCTGGAACCGGCCAAACCGGCGATCTGCCCGGGGCAGCACCCAGTGTGGAGTGCGCTGGAACACATGCAGCTGCTGAACGTGCGGCGCGATCGCCGGGATCACCTGGGCAGCACTGGCGCCGCTGCCGACAATGGCCACGCGTTTGTTGCGGTAATCGTAGGCGTGGTCCCACTGGTTGGTGTGAAAAGTCTTGCCCTTGAAACGTTCCTGGCCTTCAAAGCGGGGCACCACCGGCTGGCTCAGCGGCCCGGTGGCATTGATCAGGAACTGCGCCTGGAACATCCCCCGCGAGGTGTGCACCACCCAGCGCCTGTTGTCATCGTCCCATTCGATGCGCTCGACATTGGTCTGCAGTTCGACCTTGTCCCGCAAGCCGAAATGCTCGATCACGTACTCGGTGTAGCGTTGCAGTTCGGCCTGTTCGGCGAACATCTGCGTCCAGCGGTACGGCGCAAATGACAAGGAATAGAGCGGCGAGGGCACGTCCACCGCAGCGCCGGGGTAGGTATTCTGGCACCAGGTCCCGCCAAAGAAATCCCGCCGTTCCAGCAGGCGGAAATCTTCGATACCGGCCTTGAGCAAATTGATCGCCGCGCACTGGCCGCCGAATCCGCTGCCGATGATCAGCACTTTAAAAGTTTGCATGGACTTCCTTTTTTGAGGGCGCGCCCCTTCATGTATAGCCAAACATTCGGCCTACGCCTGCCATCAATGTCGGGATATTCAGGCCGCCAGCCGGTGATGGCTATTTAACGTTGCCCTGATAGACTTCAGCACACACGCAACCCAGGTGTCAGCAGGTTCTGTTCAGTGGCATAGAGGCCCCATGGAAAAATCGGGAGTCAAAGGACTTTCACTGGCACGCAGGCTCTACACCTCGCGAACGTTAGGCCTGGCCCTGGGCCTGTTGTGCGTGGCCGCAGCCATGTACCCGCTCGATCCGCCGCATTGGGTCTGGGCGCTGATGCTATTCAACGGCCTGGTCTGGCCACACGTGGCTTATCAATGGGCCCGACGCAGGAAAATTCCTTACCACGCCGAACAGCGTAACCTCCTGGTGGATGCCTTTCTCGGCGGATTCTGGGTCGCCGCCATGCAATTCAATCCGCTGCCCAGCGCCGCGACCATTTCCATGATGGCCATGAACAACGTCGCAATTGGCGGGCTGCGTTTCCTGCTGGCCGGCACGGCGGCGCAGATCCTTGGCCTGGGCGTCGGCCTGCTGATCTTCGCGCCTGCCTTCGTGCCTGAAACCAGCCAACTGCAGTTGTACGCCTCCTTGCCCCTGCTGTGCCTTTATCCTTTGGCTCTGGGCTGGATCTGTTTCCGCCAGGCCCACACACTTGGCCAGCACAAACGTGAGCTGCTGGAGTTGAGTCGCACCGACAGCCTGACCGGCCTGCTCAACCATGGCGCCTGGAAAGACCAGCTGGAACTGGAGTTTCAACGGTGCCGCCGGCAGGGCAAGGGCGGGGCGATTGCGTTGATCGATATCGACCACTTCAAGGCGATCAACGACACTTACGGGCATGTGGCCGGCGACATCGTCCTGCGCCAGCTGAGCAAAATGCTCCGGCAGAACCTGCGGGTAACCGACCTGGCCGGGCGTTACGGCGGTGACGAATTCTGCGTGATCCTCCCAGACCTGCCCCTGAGCAGCGCGGCGGCGGCCATGGATGTACTGCGCGACCGTTTTGCGAAATTGGGCCATGAACAGGAACCGGCGCTGAGAGTCAGCCTGAGCATTGGCCTGGCAGCATTGAACCCGACCCACACAGACGCCATCTTGTGGCTCAATGATGCGGACCAGGCGCTGTATGAAGCCAAGACCACCGGGCGCAATCGGGTTATCTGCAGCAATGACAGCCGGTCCGAGTGGGAATTGCTGGATTCGGTATAGCGACTTTGGATGCGCGGTGCTGTAACCGCATCGCGAGCAAGCTTTGCTCCCTCAGGGATAGCGCCAAAAGATCGCAGCCTCGTTGCACTCGACAGCTCCTACGCAGTTCTAGCTAGCCCGGAGGGTGCGCACAATCAGATAAGCGCAGCGCGCCGGCTTGACGCCTTGGTCGGCCCGAAGGCCGCCACGGCAAAGCTCTTGATCGCAGGCGCCCCGTTAACCACGCTGGCCGAACGCAGGCGTTGCGCAGCGGGGAAACCGGCAAGGATGCCGGTTTAGCCGCGCTGGGCCAGCCATCACTCCTTGACGCTCATAAACTCCTCAGCCCAACGAATGTATTCCTCAGGCTGGGTATAGGTATGGGTCAACTCGGTAGCACTCAAATCCGATGCCTGAGTGAAAATCTGCCGCTGCTCACGCAGACTGTCATAGGTCGCCTTGATCGCCGCAAAATACGCCCCATGCCCATCAATCGTCACCCGCACACCCAACTCGGCCAGGCGCTTGTCATCACGCAACAGCGGGTTGCCATACGTCACCAGCATCAACGGCACAGTCAAGTGCTCGGCCAACTGCTCAAGGTGATCAAAATCACGCACACCCACCATGCAAATCCCGTCCGCCCCGGCACGTTGATATTGCTGAGTGCGGCTGATGATTTCCTGGACGGGCAGAATGCCGGCGTTGGTCCTGGCAATAATCGCCATCTCCGAATCAACCCGGGCTTCCAGCGCCGCGCGGATCTTGCCGACGCCCTCGGCAACCGTAATCAGGTCAGTGGATTTGCGGCCGAATTGCGCTGGCAGCAACGTATCTTCAATGGTCAGGGCGCAGATGCCCGCGCGCTCCAGTTCAACGATGGTGCGCATCACATTCAGCGCGTTGCCATAGCCATGGTCGGCGTCGGCAATCACCGGCAGTTGAGCGACGCGGCCAATGCGCGTGGCCTGTTCCGCGAACTCGCTGAGGGTGATCAAGGCAAAGTCGGGGGCGCCCAGCACCTGCAGCGATGCGACCGAGCCGCCGAGAATGCCCACTTCGAAACCCAGGTCTGCGGCAATGCGCGCTGACATCGGGTCGAACACCGAAGCGGTGTGGTAGCAGGCATTGGAGGCGAACAGCTCGCGGAAGTTACGGCGTAAGTCTTGATGAGAAAGCCTGGACATATGAGTTCCACCATTGAAATGGACGGGCTTGAGCAAAAGTGTCAACGCCGAAGAAACAAAAGGCTATCACGCGAGCGCAGGAAGAATGATGACGAATTTACCGGGTGCCCTGGCAAAGCCCTTGCCAGGGCCGATCAGGCGGCGGCCGCCTCTCGCAGCGGGTCGACCAGTGGCACGGCGCGTACCGAGTCACCGGGTTGCAGTTGCAGGCGCTTGGCAGTGAGACGATCGACCACCAGGCTGCCGTCCACCTGCCGCCCATGGGCCGCCGTGATCCGGCAGTTTTCCAGGCGGCGATTGTGGATCAGCCAGAGCGGCGCCTGCTCGTCCAGGCTGCCGATGGCCAGCGTCAGCGCCTGGCTTTCGCGTACCGTGCGGATGTCGGACACCGGGGCCTCGATGACCGGCCCGGCGTCAAAGATGTCGATGTAACCCTGATGGGTAAATCCCTCGGCGCTGAGGATCCTCAGCGCCGGTTCGGTGTTCGGGTGGGCCTTGCCGATCACCGCCCGGGCCTGCTCGGTCAACAGGCAGGTGTAGAGAGGCTGGCGGGGCATCAGTTCGGCGATGAACGATTTGCTGCCCATGCCGGACAACTGGTCGGCATGGTGGAAATCCTTCCTGAAAAAGTGCCGGCCCAGGCTGTCCCAGAAGGGCGAGCAGCCATCGAGGTCGGCATGCCCCCGCAGTTCGGCAATCAGCCTGTCGCCGAACAGATGGGTGAACTCGGCCACGAACAGCAAGCGTCCCAGGGACAGCAATCTGCCGTTGCTGCCCGAGCGCAGGTCGGGGTGCAGGAACAGCGAGCAGAGTTCCGATTGCCCGGTCATCTCGTTATTCATGACCAGTGTCGGGATCTGACGCTCGATCCCCAGGTCTGGCGACGAGCTGTGGGTCATTGCGACCCGATAGTTGTAGCAGGGCTCGCGCAGGCCTACGGCGCCCTTCAAGGCGCTCACGCCGACGATTTGCTGCTCGTCGTCCTCGAGCACGAACAGGTAATCGGCATCAGCGCGTTCGACCTGCTCGGCAAAGGTGCGCCGGGCCCAGCGCACCCGGTGCGCCAGCCGATCTTCGTTGGCCGCAAGGCCGGTAAACCCGGGACCGGCCTGGCGGACCAGCGCCAGCAGGGCAGGCAAGTCGGTGGCGCTGACCGGGCGCACGATCATTGCGGCGCTCCCGCAGCCCGTCCTGGGGTGGGTCGTCGAAGGCTGTTCACAGCGCGACCAAGCGGATCAGGCTGCCGGCGTGCACATTCAATGCGGCGCACAGTTGCAGGGGCAACGCCACAGGTTGCCCGGCACGCACGTCCAGGTCGGCAACGATCGCGCGAAAGTCCCTGAGCGAGTCATTGCTGACCAGATATCGGCCGCGCGCATCGATGGCGGTAACCGGCCTGACGCTGGCAGTGAATCCCCGGGCCACCGACCGGATGGCGCAAAGAGGCGCATGCAGGGTCGGCCCACCGTCGAACAGATCGACATAATGATTGGTCTTGAAGCCCTCGCGTTCGAGAATATCGAAGGCTTCCTGGCCATCGGGATGGATGCGGCCGATGCAGGCCTGCGCAGCCTGGGGCAGCATCGGCACATAGATCGGGTAATGCGGCATGAGCTCCGCCAGGAAAGTCCGGCTTTGCAGGCCACACAGGCGCTCGGCCTCGGTGTAGGGCAGGTCGAAGAAGTGTTTGCCCACCGCATCCCAGAACGGTGAATGGCCCTCATCATCGCTGAACCCGACTATCTCGGTAATCACCGAGTCGGCAAAACGATGGCGGTGAGCGCCGATGAACATCAGGCGAGCCCGTGACAGCAATTCGCTGAACCGGCTCCCGACCAGGGTCGCCTCGACATGAAAGCCGCGCAACAAGGTGTGCCCGCTCAGGTCGTGACACAGCGACAAGGCGGGTACGGCATGTTCGACGTTGAGTTCCCGCGAGGCGGCGGTGTAATCCCGGTGGCGCAGGCTGTAGAAGGGCGTTTCGAAACCCGCCGTGGCGAGAATTTCCGAACAGCCCATCAGGCGTTGGGTCTCGAGGTCTTCCAGCACGAAGAAGTAGTTCTGCGGTCCTTGCACGGCGGCGTCTTTTTCAAATGAATCGCAGGATCCGATAATCCGCTCGCGCAGGCGTCCGGTGTCGTCGGGCAAAGACGTGACGCCCGGCAGGCTGTCACGGGCGAGTCGTTGCAGCTGGGGCAGATCGCTCAATTCGACTGGACGCAAGACCAGCATGGATGCACTCCTGTATCAAAGGGTCGGGTGACAAGCACCCGACCTGACTGTCACTGTCGGTTTCCACGCATTGCAGGGGCGGCTCACCTGATCGGTATCAGGCGCCACTGTTCATGTTTTTCAGCTTTTCACGACGCTGGCAGGGTCCCGGCGAGTCGTTAAACGCGCTGAGGCCGGCAGCGCTATGCCACAAAGATCACGGGGTGAAGGAGGTCATTATTCTGAAGATTCAGAGAGGGCATCCGGGCTCCTGCTGGATGTTTTTTCGTTTAATTCACAGGTTGATGGATCCAGTATTTATGCAACGCGCCGTGGCTGTCTAGTGATTTTTTCAAGGCTTTTTGCTCCCTTGAATACGGCCTGAGGCCTGTCAGTAAAGGCCTACAGGCATGGTCGTAGTTCGTGTAGGCCACTTGCCAATCCGTGTGTCAGACACTGCCGTCTTGCACCCAAGAAAACGCCTGCAGACAAGCTGCAGCGTGTTACCGTTTCCTGACTTTTTGCAGCGAGCATTCCCAAGTGCGGGCGACCCGTTTGACCTTGATCTGCCATGCGAGAACCGTCGCACAAAAGTTGGCGCGGTTTCCTACAAATGAGCCGTTGGAAATGGATTGGCAATCTGCACAGGGCTCCCGCAGTCGCCAATTCAAAACTTCGTCAAGACTCCTGTCTGCCCCGGAGCTGCGTGCACGGCAAACCGCTGGTTTGTTCGGTCGTAAAGTGGAGACTGTGGAGGCGCTGCGCGACTGCGACTTCGGTCGGTGGTGCGGCGCGCAGATTGATGACGTGCACGAGTCCGAACCCCAGGCGCTGCAGGCCTGGCTACAGAATCCTGATTCGGCCCCCCATGGCGGCGAATCGGTCGCCGCGCTCACTCGCCGGGTGGCGGCCTGGCTGACCGCGCTTGAGGCGACACCCGGGCACATAGTGGCGGTCACCCATCCGTTCGTGATTCGTGCGGCGTTGACCTGGGCCCTGCAAAGCTCGGCGTTTAACCAGATTGATGTTGAACCGCTGTCGATCGTCGAGTTGCGATTCAACGGGCGCTGGCGTTTTCGTTTAACAGGCGATGGGCATGAGGAATCGCAGCCATGAAAAAACTCCTGGTGATTGGCATCGGCGCCGGCAACCCTGACTACATCACCCTGCAGGCGGTCAAGGCGCTGAATAGCGCCGATGTGTTTTTCCTCATGGACAAGGGTCAGAGCAAGGACAAACTCATCGACCTGCGGCGCGACATTTGCGAGCGCTACATTACCCACAAGGCCTATCGTTTCGTCGAGGCCCCAAGTCCCGAGCGGGAGCGGGGAGAGGTGGACTACAGGGCCAGCGTGGAAGACCTGAACCTGGCCAGGCAGTCGACCTTTGAGCGGCTGATCCATGAGCAGATGGCCGATGACGAGTGCGCGGGTTTCCTGGTGTGGGGCGATCCGGCGTTGTACGACAGCACCATCAGGATCCTCCAGGCGATCCTCGATTCGGGCCGCTGTGAGTTCGAATTTGAAGTCATCCCCGGGATCACCAGCGTCCAGGCCCTGTGCGCCCGGCATAAGGTGCCTCTCAATCGCATTGGCCAGTCCATCGAAATCACCACCGGGCGTCGTCTGGCGGCGGGGCAGGTGAGCGATGCCGACAGCCTGGTGGTGATGCTCGACGCCCAGGATGCCTACCACCAGGTGGCAGATCCGCAGACCGAGATTTACTGGGGTGCTTATCTGGGGACGCCGGATGAGCTGCTGATCCACGGCAAGCTCGAGGACGTGGCGCAGGAAATCGAGCGGGTGCGCAAGGCGGCTCGGTTGGCCAATGGGTGGATCATGGATACCTACCTGTTGCGCAAGCCTTGAGTCAGGCGCCGTCCATGCCGGCCCCTTCGCGAGCAAGCCCACGCCCAAACCGCTCCCGATACACCGATGGCGGCACCCCCACGACACTGCGAAACGCCACCCTGAAGCTTTCTACCGACCGGTAACCGCAGCGCTCGGCAATCTGCTCGGTATTCTCCCGGGTGCCTTCCAGCAACTCCCGCGCCCGACCCACCCGTTCATGTTGCAGCCAGGCCTTGGGCGACAGGCCGGTGGCTTCGGTGAAGCGGCGCAGGAAGGTGCGCTCGCTCATGGCCGCTTCACTGGCCAGGTCGCGCACCTCCAGCGGCTGGTGCACGCGCTCGCGGGCCCATTGCATCACCCGCGAAAGATCACTGCGCGCCGCCACACTGACCGGCGCCGGAATGAATTGCGCCTGGCCGCCGGTGCGTTGCGGCGACATCACCAGGCGCCGCGCCACCGAGTTGGCGACCTGGGTACCGAAGTCTCGGGCGACCAGGTGCAGGCAGGCATCGATACCGGCGGCACTGCCGGCCGAGGTGATCAGTTGGCCTGCATCGACATACAGCACCTGCGGGTCCACCAGAATCTCGGGAAAGCGCTCAGCCAGTTCGCTGCTGTAGCGCCAATGGGTGGTGGCGCTGTGGCCGTTGAGCAAGCCGGTGGCCGCCAGCACGAACACCCCCGAGCAGATCGACAACAACCGTGCGCCCCGTGCATGGGCCTGGCGCAAGGCCGTCAACAGCGCCTCGGGTACCGGGGCACTGCGGTCGCGCCAGCCAGGGATGATGATGGTGCGGGCCTCTTGCAGCAGCTCCATGCCGCCATCGGCCAGCACCCGGATACCGCCCGTGGCGCGCATCGGGCCCGGGTCCACGGCGACAATGCAGTGGGTGTACCAGGGGAAATCGAACTCCGGCCGGGCAAGGCCGAAGATCTCCACGGCAATGCCGAACTCGAATGTGCACAGGCCATCGTAGGCCAGGATCGCGACCGATCCAGGGGCGGAATGCATTTGGCGGAAACTTCCCGGTAAGTGTCTTGTGCGCCACTGTAGCCCGAAGCGAGCTGTCGATAAAGTCATCCCACACCCCTCAACACCCAGGAGTACTGCCCATGACCAGCCTCGTTCGTGAAATCCCCGCTGCACCCTCGGCCATCGCCCTCATGCATTTCAGCAATCGCCTGACCTTCGAGACCGATTGCTCCGACGTCTACGGCAGCCAGGCGGCCGGTGAAGTGGATTTCATCCTGGTCGACGTCCGCGGGCCACGGGCGTTCGAGCGCGGTCATGTGCCGGGGGCGATCAATATGCCGGGGCGATTGCTGACGGCTGAAAGCCTGGCGCACTACCCCAAAACCAGCCTGTTTGTGGTCTATTGCGCCGGCCCGCATTGCAATGGCGCGAACAAGGCTGCCGTGAAGCTGGCCGCGTTGGATTACCCGGTCAAGGAGATGATCGGCGGGGTGACCGGATGGCTGGATGAGGGATTTGCCCTGAATGTTGCCGTGCCGCGCATCGTCACCCCGGGCCTTGGCTGCGAATGTTGAGCCCGCCAGCAACCCGATAAGTGCACCGCGCCACCCGGCCATTTGGCCAGTTGGCGCGGATCTTCCACACCGGATCATCACGCTGATCATTCTTGCTGTGTTCTTGTAAATATTTGTCGCCTGGACGTAATTTAACGGCTTGTAGCCGCTCTAGACTGCCGGCCACTTCGGTTTTTTCCAACCGAAAGCGACCAATCGAACGCTGCCAATAAAAACCTCCGCACACAGGAGTTGTGAATGAAGAAGCTAGTGATGTTCGGTGCCCTGGCACTGTCGATGCTGTCCCTCGGCGCCGTGGCTGATGACGCCAAGCCGATCCGTATCGGTATTGAAGCCGGCTACCCGCCATTTTCCATGAAGACACCTGACGGCAAACTCACCGGTTTTGACGTGGATATCGGCGACGCATTGTGCGAGCAGATGAAGGTCAAGTGCACCTGGGTCGAGCAGGAGTTCGATGGCCTGATCCCGGCGCTGAAGGTCAAGAAAATCGACGCCATCCTGTCGTCCATGACCATCACCGACGACCGCAAGAAGAACGTCGATTTCACCATCAAGTACTACCACACCCCGGCACGCTTCGTGATGAAGGAGGGCAGCGAGGTCAAGGATCCGCTGACCGAACTCAAGGGCAAGAAAGTCGGTGTGCTGCGCGCCAGTACGCATGACCGCTTCGCCACTGAAGTGCTGCAGCCTGCCGGCATCATCCTGGTGCGCTACGGTTCGCAGCAGGAAGCCAACCTGGACATGGTGTCCGGTCGCCTCGACGCGATGCTGGCCGACTCGGTCAACCTGGACGACGGTTTCCTGAAAACCGACGCAGGCAAGGGCTTCGCGTTTGTCGGCCCCACCTACGAAGACGCCAAGTATTTCGGCGGCGGCGCAGGTATTGCAGTGCGCAAGGGCGATACGCAACTGGCGGAAAAATTCAACACCGCCATCACCGAGATCCGCGCCAACGGCAAGTACAAGCAAGTGCAGGACAAGTATTTCGATTTTGACGTTTACGGTCATTAATCAAACCGTTTAAAAAAGTGGCAACCGTTAGCGCGGTTGCCATTTTTTTTGCAAACGCAGGAGTTCTTCATGCAACGCATCGACCATTCACTGCCCTGGAGCCACCTGGGCACCGAACGCACCCTCAGTGTATTTCGTTATGGCGAGGGCACGCGCAAGGTGTACATCCAGGCCAGCCTGCATGCCGATGAATTGCCGGGCATGCGTACCGCCTGGGAATTGAAAAAGCGCCTGGGCGAACTCGAGGCCCGGGGGCAGCTGCAAGGGGTGATCGAACTGGTGCCGGTGGCCAACCCGATTGGCCTCGATCAGCATGTGCAAGGCAGTCATATGGGCCGCTTTGAACTGGGCAGCGGCAAGAACTTCAACCGTTCGTTCGTCGAACTGAGCGCACCGGTCGGGCAGTTGATCGGTGAGCGGTTGGGCACCGATGCCGGCGCCAATATCGCCCTGATTCGCCAGGCCATGGTCCAGGTGCTGGACGGCTTGCCCGCCCCCATGTCGCAACTCGAAGCCATGCATCGCCTGCTGCTGCGCCATGCCTGCGATGCCGACATTACCCTCGACCTGCATTGCGATTTCGAGGCGGCGATTCACCTGTATGCCTTGCCGCAACACTGGCCGCAGTGGCAGTCCCTCGCGTCGCGATTGCAGGCCGGTGTGGCACTGCTCTGCGAAGATTCCGGTGGCAGCTCGTTCGACGAGTCCTGTTCGTCGCCCTGGTTGCGCCTGGCGCGGGCGTTCCCTGAAGCGGCTATTCCACCTGCCAACCTGGCCACCACCCTGGAACTGGGGAGCATGGGCGACACCCGGGTCGATCAGGCACAGGCCAATTGCGAGGCAATACTGGGCTTTCTCGCCGAGCAGGGTGTGATCAAGGGCCAATGGCCGGCAGCACCGGACACATGCTGTGAAGGCATGCCGTTCGAGGGCACCGAGTATCTGTTTGCGCCTCATCATGGCGTGGTGAGCTTTTTGCGCGAAGCGGGCGAGTGGGTTGAAAAGGGCGATCCTTTGTTCGAAGTGGTGGACCCGTTGAATGATCGGGCTACCACGGTGTGTGCCGGGACCAGTGGCGTATTGTTCGCCATTGATCGCGGGCGGTACACCCAGCCCGGGACATGGCAGGCGAAGGTGGCGGGGCGCGAGCCGATTCGGGTCGGGAAGTTGATCAACGACTGATAGCCCGGTTCTGCGGTGGGTGCAAGTCCGCTTCGCGAGCAGGCTCGCGATGGCGGCTTGGACAACACCGAATACCTCACAGTGTTAGGCTTCACCCCAATCCTGCATTTTCTAGACACCCGCCTCTTTGACATGCTCTTGCTCTTGCTCCTGCCTTTCAAGCAGTTACAGCCCGCTTTTGTGTACCATTTTGAATGACGATGTCGCCCGCCTTCACGATGCGGCTCTTACCGTTATCCAACTCCAGCCATATCTCACCCTGCAGAATAATTCCGTAATCGATGGTGGCTGTGGTGTGCATGCCCGGATTTTCCGGTTCAAAGCTTTCGATCAAGCCAGGCAACGCCGCCCCCAACTCTTCATAGACCCGGACACCATCGATGGGGTTCTGCATCACCGAGTCCGGTGGGAAATCGAACATGGCGATGCTGGTACCGCCCTGAGGAGGAATCAGTGAAGAGTTACCTAGCGTGGGATCACGTTCCTGTTCGAGGCGTACCGGATTTGCTGGGGGCGCCCACAACTGCGCCATGGCTTGTCCTTGACCAGTGGTGAACCAGGCAGATCTACTGATCTGGATGTCGTTGTCCATGATCCAATGCAGGTCTATAGGGACTTCACCGGCGATAGCGCCGATGTTCACTAAGTGTCCGCCACGAACCGAAGTAGCCGTTGAAGGTATAGGCAGTGCACGCAATTGTGTTGCCCGCACGGCATGCCCGGCAGGAACCGCAGTATCTTCCAGGGGGAATTGCCGAAGTTATGATGTGCATGACGGACGAAGCTGGTGCGGATGCCAAGGTGATCGCAGTGCCTCACAAGAAACTCACCTCTATGTACAACGACGTGAAGGAGTGCTCAGACCTCCCTGCGTTACTCATCGCACAGATCCAGCACTTTACAAGGCATTGGAGCCGGGTAAGTGGGTGAGGACGGGCCGGTGGGGAAGCGCGGATGAAGCGCGGGAAGAGATTTGCAAGTCGGTAGCGGCGTAAATGCCAAAGTAGGTTTACGCAAGATTGAGATGCCTCTGTCGGAAGGTGACGCTGAGGGAGGTGTGATTTGCCCCTCAGTTGCTCCGATCATCAATTGCCCGGAGAACCACACGTATGGAAAGTCGAATCAACATTCGCTTGCCTAGTGAGGCTATCCGCTTGGGCGTGCTCCTGAATCTCGTGAACGGGCCCGTGCCGGGACTCAGTTGAACAGGTTGGGGGTTGATTTCGGCCTGTGACAATAATCGTTACAGGCTATTTGGACAGCCGCACTGGTACAGCTGGGATGTTAAAATATTCGCTTTAGATCTAGCCGCAAGGACACTGATGACCCATCATAAAGCTCCCGCAGAAACCCCTAGAGCAGCTGCAATTTTGGCTCGCTTCCTGTCATCGGAATCCGCTGGAGGTCTTGTTTTGATGGGCGCCGCTCTGGCCGCTCTGATTGTGGCTAACTCGCCTCTTTCCCAAAGTTACTTCGCAGCGCTACACAGTACCTGGCTCGGCATGTCTGTGGAGCATTGGGTCAACGATGGCCTGATGGCGATCTTCTTTCTGATGGTCGGTCTCGAGATCAAAAGAGAAGTGTTGGCCGGTGGGCTCTCCACATGGGGCCAGCGCGCATTGCCAGGATTTGGCGCCATAGGCGGCATGGTTGTTCCTGCACTGATCTACATTGCGATCAACTGGGGCAATTCTGAGACTCTGAAAGGTTGGGCTATTCCAGCCGCTACAGACATCGCGTTCGCTTTGGGCGTCTTATCGCTGCTGGGTAAGCGAGTCCCTACTTCGCTGAAGGTCTTCCTGGCTGCCTTGGCGATCATTGACGACTTGGGCGCCGTGGTCATCATCGCCTTTTTCTACACATCGGGCCTTTCCATGCCGATGTTGCTGGGCTCGCTCGCCACCCTGGTCATTCTGATTGCAATGAATCGATTGGGCGTAAGGCGGTTGCTCCCGTATCTCCTGGTCGGTGGTGTGCTGTGGTTCTTCGTGCTGCAATCGGGGGTGCATGCGACCCTTGCGGGTGTCGCTGTGGCACTCTGCATCCCCATGGGCAAGCCTGAGGAGGAAGCCCGGTCTCCGCTGCTTTTTCTGGAAGAGAAGCTGCACATGTGGGTAGCGTTCGCTGTGGTGCCGATTTTTGGCTTCGCCAACGCGGGTGTTTCATTGGCCGGTATTTCCATGGAGAACCTGGTCGATCCGGTTCCGCTGGGTGTGGCGCTGGGTCTGTTGGTGGGCAAGCAGGTCGGAATTTTCCTATTAGCTGCTCTGGCCATTCGTCTGGGCCTGGCCAAGTTGCCGGAAGGGAGTACTTGGACGCAGCTTTACGGCGTAGCGCTGTTGTGCGGCATTGGCTTCACCATGAGCCTGTTCATTGGCAACTTGGCGTTTGCTGGGTCGGCCCATTTGATTGATGAGGTCAAAGTCGGGGTGTTGATTGGTTCGATTCTGGCTGCGATTGGTGGTGTTCTGATACTGCGTCGAAGCAGCGCTGTGGCGGGAGCCGTCGTAGCCAGGTAAGGTCGCTTGGATTGACCATCGTATTTCTTAAACCTGAGAAGTACGGTGGCCTGAAAAAGGCTATCAAAATGAATACATACCAGCGCCACCGACGCACCGTCTTTTGGTGCGGCTCATTTCCAGTATTAGTAGGCTTTACTATTCTAATGCTTGCTTTGATTGTGGCTGATCAAGCAGCTTCGCTAAATCCTCAAAACTTTGATGGCATTGAGTTGAGTCAGCAAACGAGCCTGCAAAAACTGAAGAACCACAAAGCCGAATCGAGTCTTTAGTGAGTCCGTGGCTATCACCTGATCAAGACTTGCGTCGGTTTTCCAAAGCAGAGAACAAATACATACCGGCCAACATAGCCAATACGAATATGATGATTTGCCAGTGTCCCGAAAGCAAGATAGCGACCGCTGGCCCAGGGCAAATCCCAGCAATTCCCCAACCTATACCGAACACCAGGCTGCCGCCAATCAAGCGGGCGTCCAACTCCTTTTTCACAGGTAACTGCGTGGGGGTACCCAGTAAGGAGTGCTTGTTCTTAGGTGCCCAGTTTAGCGGGATCACCGCCACCGCGATGGCACCTCCCATAACCAGCGCGAGTGACGGATCCCAGGCCCCGGCCACATCAAGAAAGGCCAATACCTTGGCGGGGTTCGCCATGCCTGCCAGTAGCAGACCCAGGCCAAAGATCATCCCTGCAAAAAATGCGGTCAACTTGATCATCCAAATGCTCCCAGCGCATGACGAATGAGGTACACCGTTGCAAAACCGGCAGCCATAAAGCACAACGTTGCCACGATGGAACGGGGAGACAGCCGAGAGATCCCACAAACTCCGTGACCGCTTGTACAGCCTGAGCCGTAGCGAGTTCCCACCCCAACGAGCAGCCCCGCAATCACCAAGGCCGGCCACTCTGTTTTGATCTCGATCTCTGGCAAGACGGCAAACAGTCCCCACAACAATGGCGCAAGCAGCAGGCCAAGAAGAAACAGTGCCTTCTCACTCCAGCCTTCACTACTAAATCGCATCACGCTTCCAAGCAAGCCGCTGATCCCAGCGATGCGACCATTAGCGAGAACGAACAAGCTAACTGCCAGCCCAATTAAAACCCCTCCACCTAATGAAGTCCAAGGTGTGAAGTTGATCCAATCAATGGCCATTTGTATCTCCTGAGCATAATTGCTCGTAAGGGGCATGGATCATTGAATCGCACCTGGTTTCTTCGGTGCGATTCAATCCTCGGCAGTAGATGGTACTCAACGAAGCAACAACACTGGCATGGTGGTGGTACGAAGCATCGTAGTAGTCGTGCTGTCTATCAGAAATTGTCTGATACGCGAGTGCCCATAGGCGCCCATGACGAGAAGATCAATTCCGTGCTCTGCCTGATAAGCGTGAAGTGCCGACTCAACCTCTCCTTGGCGGATCTCTGCATCTGCAGTCAATCCCGCAGCTCCGATTATCCCACGTGCTGTAACCAGATGCGCCACATTCCCCTCTGAATTAGCCCCGACCATGACTAGGTGAATTGGCGGGTTTTCCCTAAGGCACTTTCTGCTAAAATCTGCACGGTTCTGTAGGCTGTGGGACTACCGTCAAATGCGATCATCACCTTTTCGGTTTTTTTATAGCTGCTGGCTGTGATCAGGATGGGCTGGTGAATTTTTCACACTAAAGTGACGACCTTGGCTACCGATTAGCCAAAGGATTTTTACGAAAAATTTACGGGGCTCAAGTGCTGGGCATCCGATACTGCTCGGCGCTAAATCTTCGGGCTACGGTCATGTCCCTCGCTGCAATGCGTCTTATAGGCTTCATCTTAGGCATTTTTCTAGTCACTCTCGCTGTGAGCATGGTTATACCCATGATTACGCTTGTGGCCTATGAACGTAGCGACGACCTGTCTGCCTTTCTCTGGTCGAGCCTTATTACCTTTATCTGCGGGCTACTGTTGATCGTGCGTGGGCGGCCAGACTCTGTACACCTTCGCCCTAGGGATATGTACCTGTTGACGACTGGGAGTTGGGTGGTGGTATGCACCTTCGCAGCGTTGCCGATGGTGTTTATCAGTGGCATCAGCTACACCGACGCTTTCTTTGAAACCATGTCCGGTATTACAACTACTGGTTCTACCGTTTTAAGTGGTTTGGATACCGCGTCACCTGGACTATTGATATGGCGTTCGATGCTGCACTGGCTGGGTGGTATCGGCTTCATCGGCATGGCTGTGGCAATACTTCCATTGCTGCGGGTAGGTGGCATGCGTCTCTTTCAGACTGAGTCCTCAGACTGGTCGGAGAAAGTTACACCGCGCTCCCATGTGGCCGCTAAGTACATCCTCTTTCTCTATCTGGGACTTACTGGCATCGGGGCTCTGGCACTCTGGATAGCGGGAATGACGCCGTTTGAGGCGGTCAATCACGCAATGTCGTTGATCTCTACCGGGGGATTCTCAACGTCGGACGCGTCACTTGGCCACTGGACGCAGCCGGCGATTCACTGGGTGGCGGTGGTCATCATGATTCTGGGGAGCCTGCCCTTTACCTTGTACGTCGCGACATTGCGCGGTAATCGGCGTGCGCTGATCAAGGATCACCAGGTACGCGGATTCGTGGGGTTCTTGATCGTCACATGGCTGGCGGTGGGTACGTGGCTGTGTTTTCACAGCGACTACGGATGGTGGGATGCGTTTCGTATCGTGGCCGTCAATGTGACCTCGGTCGTCACGACCACCGGAGTTGCGGTGGGCGATTACACCTTGTGGGGCAGCTTCGCGGTCTTGCTTTTTTTCTATCTGACCTTTGTCGGTGGGTGCTCAGGCTCGACGGCTGGAGGCCTTAAAATTTTCCGCTTCCAGGTTGCTGGTGCTCTATTAGTGAGTAGCCTTAAGCAGTTGATCCATCCTCGAGCGGTGATTCAGAAAAAGTACAACGGTCACCCCATTGACGAAGAGATCTTGCGTTCGCTTTTGACCTTCTCATTTTTCTTCACCATCACCATTGCAATGATCGCCTTAGGGCTCGCTTTGATCGGACTCGATTGGGTTACTGCATTAAGTGGTGCGGCTACTGCTGTATGCAATGTGGGGCCTGGGCTCGGCCAGGTCATTGGGCCTGCGGGTAATTTCTCATCGTTACCCGACGCAGCAAAATGGTTACTCACCATTGGCATGCTGCTGGGAAGATTGGAAATCCTAACGGTACTGGTACTCATCACACCGGTTTTTTGGAGGTATTAGTCCTCTCAGTGGCGACAGCTTTTCTGAGTAGCAACGTAGGAGTCGCAAGCACACTTAAAGAATGTTTGCTTTCAGTGTAGTGTTTCCTCTTATCTACACTCCGCTGATCGGCATGCTCGTAGTTTGGCTGACAACGCGCTTTTTCGTGGGTGCACAAGGCAGCGGAATTCCGCAGGTTATCGCAGCAACACGGCTTGCCCGCCAAGGTAAGCCCATTAACAAACTGGTTTCACTGCGTATCGCTTTTGCCAAAATAGGCCTTGGAACTCTGGCGCTGACGGGCGGCTTTTCGGCGGGGCGTGAAGGTCCCTCAGTTCAGGTTGCGGCATCCATCATGCACTTCTTTCACCGCTTCCTGCCAAACGCGCGAATCGTGCGCAGCGAGGATCTCCTTCTGGCGGGAGGTGCAGCGGGTATTGCGGCTGCATTTAATACGCCACTGGCCGGGATCGCATTTGCGGTAGAAGAGCTGGGACGCAAGCTTGAAACCCGTACCAGCGGCGTTCTTCTTAGCACGATCATACTCTCTGGGATGGTTGCCATTGCCTTGTAGGGAAACTACAACTATTTCGGTCATTTCAGCATTCAGGGCATCAACCTCGACATAGTCGTCCCGGCATTGGTAATAGGGGTTGGATGTGGGCTATTGGGGGGGTTATTTAGCCGAGTGTTGTTATGGCCACAGCGGTACCCACAGTTCATCATTTGGCAATGGCGACGCCTGCACCCAGTGTGGTTTGCCGGTATCTGTGGATTAGTCGTCGCAGTATTGGGCTGGCTCAGTGGCGGAATGTCATTTGGTAGCGGATACGGCATTACCTCCCAGGTCATCGCATCCGATGTAGTCCTGCCATGGCACGCCCCCATTACGCGATTCTTAGCGACTGTAGTGACCTACTTCTCTGGTATTCCAGGAGGTATTTTCGCCCCTTCGCTCGCTGTAGGGGCAGCAGTCGGCGCCAATACCGCAGAGCTATTCCACTTGGCCGCGCAGCCCACTATTGCACTCTGCATGGTTGGTTTTCTGGCTGCCGTTACTCAGTCGCCAATCACCTCCGCAATCATTGTGATGGAGATGATTGATAGCCACAGTATGGTGATCAGTCTCATGGCGGTAGCTTTGATCGCCAAGGCTGTCAGTTCAAGAATGGGCCCTGAGCTGTATCAGCAATTGGCGCGAGGCTTTCTCGCAGAACCTGCCACCACGCCAAAGAATCCAACTCGATGGGCCTTACCGTGTCATCGTTCTAGCCAATGAGATGAGTTGATCTTTCTCATGCTGCAGCATTAACGTTGTATCTGCACGAGTGATCAGAACAGCCGCGTGCCTGGCGCAGGCACCCTTAAAGATCGCAGGGTTTATCTCAGCGAGACTGATGAGGGCTTTTAACAGGCGAAGGTTAACTTCTAGCAAAGCTGCACCGTCCCTGCTGATCGGGGCAAAAAAATCATCGAACAGATCATCTACCGTCAATCCTCGGAGAAAGATCTGTTTACAGCCTTGGTCTATTTGCGAGCCAGATACATGAGGCTTGCTCCAGCAAGTTAATGTCCTCACTCCCCGGCCAATGACATCGATGGCTGTCCCAGGGTCGTTCACCGCAGGCGATAAGGCGCGAGAAGCGATTTCCGAGAGCACGCAAAGTCCGAAGCGGGGATCATTTTCAAAGGTTCGCCGGACGCCGATGATCAGAGTCGCTAGAACCTTCCGTCTCGCAGTATCGGTATCACCTGCCAGCGTGTTGCCCAAGCTCACAATGTGTAGGAGTGGCATTCCCTCGTGCACAAATGTACCCGGAAGTACCTCCAGATAAATCTGTATTTGATCGTTCTGCGCGATAGCTCCAAGTGCGCTCACATCGATATGTTGCACATACCCCGTTAGCTCACTTTTTACTGTGATTGCGCCAGGAGGTAGGGACAGATCGGTCGGGTAAGCTGAACCGCCTAAGTAGGGCCACTGAACTCGTCGAGTAATTGCGTTTATCGTAGCCTTCTCGACGCGGTCGATGGTTTCTCCCACCCTTCCGAGTTTTGACAGGTGATCGATCCAGCGCAGGAGGGTGTAAACGATCAGGATGACCACAATTATCGTCACTGCGAACAGCAATACTCGACCTTGTGTGCCATAGGCGCCCGTGCTCAATGCGATGATCCCTACCAGGCTAAAGAGGAATGAGCCTATAAACGTAGCAAGGGCATTTTGGGTCGTGGTGTCTTCCATCACCAGGGTGGTGGCACGAGGTGTCACTCCGCTGCTCGCGGCCCCGTAAGCGGTGACCATCGTGCTTAACGAGAAGGTTGTGACGGCCAGCATGCTGGAGGCAATGATCCCCAGAATCTTGTCTACGGCATCTGCGCCGATACGCGCTGGCAATGACTCCGGGATGAAGTCTTTGAATACAACAGCAAGCAGTGCCGTAGCCACCCCTAGAAGGGAGAATAGGGAGGCTCTGAACCACAGCCGTTTGGTGAGTTGATTCGTTACCCAACGCCAACGAGCGATCATGTGCAATCCTTCAAGTGACTACGTCAATTGAGTGCGGGGCGGCGCAGAAGTTTATTCGTAATGTCGATGTTAGTTTGCGCCCTGGCTATAAACTACCTCTTCTGGCCTACCTAAGCCTTCAGGCAGTTGGAGCTACACGACAATGCTACAAGATCCCTCAGACACGGGCAGACATTAGCGAGTTTTTTGAAAGGGCGTCAGGGATTGTTGTTCCTCTACTGGAACGGGTCAAAAAGGCTCGAGAGTTGCATCGGCTGAGCAGTCGAGGAGAATATGACATCGTGACGACAACCAATCTTACTGAACTGGCCAAGCTGCTCGCTGCAGCTTGGCCACTAGCGGCACATCGGTACCATGAGTCAAACTATGACCCATGTCCTACGTATGTGGCTGCCGAAGAGGTGTTTCCCATGCGGCAGATGCTGGCTTACCGGACTGCCGAATACGGTGGCTACAGAGCTTTCACTCAAATCGTCAGTCCACTGTTAAGAGCGGATGGATGCCATATTCTGCGAAGGCCGCTACCGCCCACTCGGCTTGAATTGCATTAATCTAATAATCCGATAGGAAGTATCTGATAGGCTTTTCGGGCGATCAGCAAATTTAAGCGCACGCCTTTTGGCGATTTTTCCCTTCCAGCATACCGAGGTTCCATGCAAGCCGAGATGCAGGAGATCAGCGACCATCTCTATCGTTTTTCCCCGTTTGATCAACTGCCCAAGGAGTCCGTAGATGCTATGGCTCGGAGAGTTGATGTGCGTTACTTCAAAGCCGGCAGCGACATTCTGGAAGCGGGTGCAGTGATCCAGGATTTGCACTATGTGCGCAGCGGCGCAGTGGAGATTTATCGACGCAACGGCGAGCTTTACAACCGGCTTGTCGAAGGCGATATCTTTGGCCAGGCAGGGCTTTTACGCAGCAACAAAGTCCGTTTTCCTGCGAGAGCACTTGAAGACAGCCTGATTTACTACATCCCTGCCGACGTCTTCGCCGATCTATGCGCACAGCATGACGCCTTTGCGGATTTCGTTGAAGCTGAAGGGCACTCGAGGCTCAAGTCTGCAGTCGAGGCGCAAGGTCGGTCGAGCGAATTGATCCAGCTCAAATGCCGAGCCTTGCTGTCACGCTCCCTAGTCTGGGTGACGTCGGGTACCACGGTTGGCGAGGCTGCAAAGCTGATGACCGAACAACGCGTTGCCTGTGTCGTGGTCATGTCGCCAGCGGGACTGCAGGCAGGAGACATCCGGGGGATCGTGACCGACAGGGATCTTCGCACCCGCGTTGTCGCGGTCGGGAGGAGCGCCGGCGAAACGCTTATCAGCGCCATCATGACAACCGATCCAGTGGCCATAAATGCTGACGATTCAGGCTTTGAAGCCATGCTTGTCATGCTACGCCACAATATCCATCACTTGCCGGTTCTCAACCACGGGCGACCGATTGGCGTAATCAACCTCTCAGATATTATTCGGTACGAGTCCCACAGTAGCTTGTACCTGGTAAGCAGAATATCTAACCAGACGTCGGTCGACGGTCTAAAGTCGCTATTACGAGACCTGCGTGGAACGTACATCCGGATGGTGAGAGATGGCGCGACCGCGCACATGATCGGTAGCGCCATCTCAGGTATCGGCAGAGCTTTCACGCAGCGGTTGCTGGAACTTGCAGAAGAAAAATTGGGCCCACCTCCCGTACCTTATTGCTTCATGGTGCTAGGCTCGATGGCGCGCGATGAACAACTGCTGGTAAGCGATCAAGACAACGCCTTGGTGCTGGATGATCGATTCGATCCCGCCTTGCATGATGCATATTTCCGTAGCCTTGCATCGTTCGTAAGTGATGGCCTAGCAGCGTGTGGGTACAGCTACTGTAAGGGCGGAGTCATGGCGACCAACGATCAATGGCGCCAGCCTTTGAGGATTTGGCGAAGCTATTTTGAGCAGTGGATCGAAAAACCGAACCCGACAACCTTGCTTAATAGCTGCATCTTTTTCGATCTGGATGGCGTATTTGGCCAGCTTTCGCTGGTGCAAGAACTCAAAGTTCTATGTGCTCAAAAATCCAGTTTACATCCCGGATTTCTCAATGCCATGGCGAGGATTGCGCTCAACCGGACACCACCCTTGGGATTCTTTCGTACTTTTGTCGTCGAGACAGATGGACAACAGAAAAGAATCATCAATCTCAAGGGACGCGGTACCGCACCGCTCACCGACCTTATTCGCATCCATGCTCTCGCTTGCGGGAGTACAGCGCAGAACTCGTTTGACCGTATCGATGCAATCACTAGCGCTAACATCATGCCACCCGAAGCACTGAAGCACCTGCGCTATGCTCTGGAGTTCCTCTCCCTGGTGCGGATCCGGCATCAGGTGGAGGCGCTGGAGCAGGGAGAAACGCCCAATAACTTGATCGAGCCTGAGCGCTTCTCTAATAGCGAGCGACACAATCTCAAAGAGGCCTTCCAGGTCTTGAGTAACGGTCAGAATTTTTTGCGCTTCCGCTACCCGCCAAAGGGCCGTGTCTAAAAATGAATGAGGTCAAGGCGGAACCAGATTACCCGGTGAACTGGCCAGATCTGTTCCGGGAATTGGCGCAGAATTCGGTTGACTCTTGCTTGAGAAAGTTTTATCAGGCGGGCGTCGTCTCACCGCACACCCTAATAGAAAACGTGCAATTTCTTGCAATGGACGTGGAGACAACCGGGCTCAATGCACAGGCTCACAGTATTGTCAGCATTGGTTTGGTGCCGTTCACCTTAAAGCGCATCTACTGCAGCGAGGCGGCGTATTGGGTGCTAAACCCGTCATCAGAACTGAATGAAAAGTCAGTTACCCTGCACCACATTACCCATGCTGAGATCTTGAATGCTCCCTCGCTCCCGGAAGTGCTGGAGCCGCTTCTGGACGCCATGGCAGGCAAAGTGGTAGTCGTCCATTATCGAAATATCGAGCGTGAGTTCCTTGATGCAGCACTGCATAGGCACCTTGGAGAAGGTCTGAGGTTTCCGGTCGTAGACACGATGCAATTGGAAGCGAGAATGCATCGGCAAAAGCAAGGGTGGATTGCCAGGCTCATGCGCCGCCCGCAGACATCCATACGATTGGCCGACAGCCGCATGCGCTATAACCTTCCAGCTTATCAGGGGCACCATGCGTTAACCGATGCCCTCGCTACTGCTGAGTTGTTACAAGCGCAGATAGCTACCCATTATTCAACAGCCTCACCTATTGGCGCACTATGGGACTGACCGCGCTGCACTCTGAGCGGGGTCGCCCGAGAAGCCGTGGTGGGAGATTCCTCAACGCCTCGACATTTGTCAGGAGATATTCATGGTTCTAGAAGTGCTGAACATGCGTTTATATCGAGTGCTCTGAAGTCCTTACAGCCACTCTTTGCTATGACCCACAGACGCCTCATCACCGGGAATCGATGCAGCGTAAACGGTGCGTGATGGCAGTGCAAAGCTGACCCCTATCTCGTTAAAGGCCTCCATTGTTGATAGGTTAATGTCCTGCTGAACATCCATATAGATGTTGTAACTTGGGTCCAGCACAATGTATACGACCTAAAATTCCAAGGCGCTTTCCTCGAAATTCTGAAAATGGCCTCGGTCAAATCTGACTCTTTTTTGCTGCCTAATAACTGCTCGATTCGTTGTGTTAACTTCTTGGCCTGCTGCACCGAGCAATTATAAGTAAGCGCTATCTCAAAGACAATTATACGTTCCAGAAACCGTTTGTAATTCTGATGGTACTTTCGATCATTTCCGCGTTAGCCATAACGATTTATTCACCGCCCAAGCTACGAATCCGAGTTGTCTTCAATCCAACATGCTCGACAGTGTCAAACAATGACCCCACGACAATGAAATCGCCTACCTCAAATGGTTTATCTACCGCAATGGACAGCGAAGCGGATACATCAGCTAGAATAATCTGCATAGCCAAGGCTGTAGCGATACCGTCTTGAGCGAGCGCCAAAGCACAGGCGCGGTTCACCCACAAGCCTATTTGCAAAGCAGCGACTACGAACCAAAGGATGCGGACTCGTCCTAACCAGCGCTCGGGTAGGTCAAGGACGCCTACACCAACGAGTATCGATGCCAGCAGTAAGAGTGTATTGCTTGTACCTGAAAACACTACGCCCGCGATATTACTAACGGGCGTATTCGGTAGGGCTGATATTTTTCGAAGCTTCCTAAGGAAAAAACCAATCACAGTTCTTGCCAAGCGAAACAAATTATCGCTAACAAAACAGCGAAAGCCCAGTTGGCTAACGAGATTCTCAGAGAATCGTAAGTCATGAAAAACGTACTGTTTCTTGGAGTGTTCTGGCCTATTTTTTAGAGGTTTAACCCGCCAGCTCGTACTTGGCGGGTTATGGAAGGATTACGGGATGCTTGGCACCCTCAATCGTTAACTAGCGGGGCTCAGACATCAGTCCCTTCACAAGAGACACGCAGCCCAGAGCCAGCACAAGAGCGAAAGGCAGACCCGTAGATACCGCCATAGCCTGTAGTGCCACGAGACCTCCGCCCAACAACAGCGCAATTGCAATTACTCCTTCTATGACCGCCCAAAATACACGTTGTGGAACGGGAGCATCGACCTTGCCCCCTGCTGTTATCGTATCGATGACTAAGGAGCCGGAGTCTGAGGAGGTGATGAAAAAGACGATGACCAGAACAATGCCCAAGAACGAAGAAATTTCTTTTAGTGGCAGTTCTCCCAGCATGGCGAACAGTTTCAACTCCAGCACAGCATCCTTGACGCCAACCAAGTTTTGTACAGTAGCTTGGTCGATGGCAGTGCCACCAAACGTCGTCATCCATAATACCGAAACTATAGTAGGAACCAACAAGACCGAGATCAGGAACTCCCTGACCGTTCGGCCACGACTGACTCGCGCAATAAACATCCCTACAAATGGAGACCAACTGATCCACCATGCCCAATAAAACGCAGTCCAGCCCTGAGTGAATTCCGTGTCAGTGCGACCGAAAGGATTGGAAAGCGCCGGTAGGTATTCAGCGTAGGTCACCAAATTTTTAAAGAATCCAGTGAAGATTGCCAAGGTGGGCCCGACAACAATGATGAACACCAGCAGAAGCAACGCCAGGCCCATATTGATCTGTGACAGCATCTTGACGCCTTTGTCCAAGCCAGCAAGAACTGACCAAAGGGCAATTATGGTGATACCAACGATTAGCACTACTTTGCTTAAATTTGTTGATTCAATACCGAAGAGATATTCAATCCCCGCTGCCGCCTGCTCAGCTCCTATCCCTAGCGATGTCGCCAGTCCGAACAATGTGGCGAATACCGCTAAGATATCTATACAGTGCCCTGGCCATCCCCAGACGCGCTCCCCTAGCAATGGATAGAAGATCGATCGTATCGAGAGCGGCAAGCCCTTGTTGTAAGAAAACAATGCCAGGGACAGAGCGACAATCGCGTAGATCGCCCAAGGGTGGAGCCCCCAATGAAAGATAGTAGCGGCCATCGCCAAGTCGGCCGATGCCTTAGCGTCGCCCGCTGCACCTCCTAACGGTGCCCAGTCGGTGCGGGCTCCACTTGCATCGACGGTCACACCTCCCATGGACGCTTGATAATGAGACATGGGTTCGGCTACGCCGTAGAACATTAGGCCAATGCCCATTCCTGCAGCGAAAAGCATTGAGAACCAGCCCACGTAGCTATGGTCTGGTTTGGCATCCCTACCGCCCAAACGAACCTTCCCTAGCGGCGAGAAAATTAGCCCGATGCAAAGCAAGACGAATATGTTCGCAATACTCATGAACAGCCAGGCGAGATTGCCCGTCAGCCAGTTTCGGATGGCACTGAACAGCGGTTCTACTTCATTCTGGAGTGCCAGCGTCATAATGACGAACAACAAGATAGTGGCAGCCGAGATGACAAACACTTTGCCATGGATATCAAGGGAAAATGAAAACTCACCTTTGATATTGTCCTGTCCGATCACGTAGTCGGTATCAATCAGATTGGCGGCCCCGCTAGGAGCAGGAATGCCATCCTCACTGCTTGTATGAGGTTTTTCTGGTAGATCATCCCCAGGTGTTCGGCCCATGAGAGCCTCCTTGATGGTGGCACGTTATGACGTGCAGTGGTCGTAAGCCCCGCTGTTCCTATGTAAAAACGAGATGTTTGCATCCCTATCCTAACAAGCTTTTTAACTATCTGGCGAAAGCTGGTCTCACTTGGGGGGCAATAGGGCGTGTGTCAGCTGTATGCAGGGCGCGAGAACGTGTTGCTTAGAGGGTTGGCGCCAACGTGATGACTGAATGGCTTGATAGGCGTCTCCTCAGCTATTGAGGATGACTTCTTCAAACTCGTTGAGAGGGCGGACGCTCGCACTGGTACTGGTATTTATCGGTGGCAAGAGCTTCCCAGTCGGCATCATCGGCAAGATTCCGGCGGTCATTTCCCTGAGCGTGACCGTGGGGCTGCTGCTGGGTGGGGTGCTGCTGTCACTTTGGAAAACCCGCGACCAAGCCTCTGCTGGCTCGCAGGAGTAAATCCAAAAAGGTGGCGGCCGCCAGTGGGCTGCCTCCTGGCGAATGGGCGACAGGGCTTGTAATGACCAATTAATCCCGGACATGACGTTATGTTTTTCTTCGGTCTGACTGAGCAAGCGCAAGCCCACCGTTAAATTGATGGGGTCGAATCCAGTTGTACTAATGCATTAAGAAATGACTGATATCACGCCGGACTTATTGGGCGGTTCCTTAACCCACGGCAGGTACCCATTCCGTTTTCAAGTTGCGGAACACGCGTTCCATCGGCGCGTAGTCCCGGTAATTGCCCTGACACACTAATCGCACACTTGAAGAATGGTCGCACACGACTGCCGACGCGGCTGCCGAATGACAATGCCGAGCTGCTGCCGCATAGGGGGCGTCCGTCGATCCACGCGGGTGCGGGTGTGGGTGCGCTTAGCTAGCGTAACGAAACTTCTGATTGGCCTTTCTGCTGCGCCGGCGTGCTGCGGTCAGTGTCGTAAAGGCCACGATTTGGGTCGTATTGGCATACGCCTCAATCTTACCGGTCAGTATAGTCATCATCCGTCACGATGACTAAGTGCCTTAAATTGGACAATACCCGTGAGCGCTTGATTGATTCGGCGCTAAAGTTGTTTCTGTCACAAGGTATATACATTACTGGTGTGATGGCCATCGCCGCGATGGCGGGTGTTACCAAGATGACGCTCTACAGCCATTTCCCCTCCAAGGATGCGCTGATAGTGGCTTGCCTTGAGGAGCGTGACCGACGTTGGCGTGAAGAGGTAGCGTGCACCTTGGCAGGGCATCCTGACCCGGTCAGTGGCATGCTCGCTTTTTTCGATTTGTATCAACGCTTTCTTTTGCGAGATAGCGAACGCGGGTGCCTGTTCGTCAACAGTGCGGCTGAATTCCCCAAGTTTAGCCACCCTGTGCATTTGGCAGTGAGCAGGCATAAGCAAGGTATACGCGAAAATCTCGCTGCATTGGCCAAGAGCGCCGGTGTTAGCGATCCTGGCTTAGTTGCTGAGGGGCTTTTTATCTTGCTGGAGGGCAGTTTTGTCAGCGGCGCCATGGGCCAGGAAGTTCGGGTATTCGACACTGCCCGGCAAATTGCTGATTGCTGGATCCGGAACCTGGCCAAGCAGGAGCATAACGTATGACCCTAGGCTTATTGGCCGCCATTGCCGCCACTTTTTCCTGGTCGCTGCTCTATATCTTTCCAGGGCTAGTCGGCGATTACAGCCTTTTTGATCTGGCTGTGGTGAGCTATGCCTTTGCTGGTTTAGGTAGCCTGCTAGTGCTATTTGTTTACCGTAACAAAGTGCGGCATTTGCGACTGAGCGACTGGGCCTGCGCCGCACTGCTGGGCTTCTTGGGGTACATCGGATATTTCTTTCTGATTACCACTGCGGTCTTGGCAGCTGGGCCGGTGATCCCTCCGGTGATGATGGGGTCAGTACCGATCGTGCTCGCAATTGCCGGCAACATGCGAAGCTCCAGCGTGCCCTGGCGCGCCATTTCCGGGCCGCTGGTGGTGGCGGCACTGGGCATAAGTTTGGTCAACTTAAGCGTGTTTGATGCTCGCAGCGCGACGGCGGTGCCCCCGACAACTTCGATACTTTTTGGGCTGCTCGCATCGTTGCTGGCAATCGGATTTTGGACTGGTTTTGGCCTATTAAATGAAAGTGCTTTGGCTCGACGCCCAACCATGTCCCCCATGTTGTGGTCAGCCATGCTGATCTTCATGTGCAGCGTCGAAATGCTGGCCTTCATCCCAGTTGGGCTGTACTTGAAACTGTCCCACTTCGCCGGCCATCCGGGCGGGTTAGCAGGTACTCAGGCGCTAATGGTATGTGGGGTAATTCAGGGGTTAGGGGCCACCCTTGCAGGTGCCTGGGCATGGTCAATCGCAACTCGGCGGCTACCTCTGGCTCTAAGCGGGCAATTGATCGCCAGCGGAACCATTTATGCAACTACGATGGGCCTGCTCATCAACCAACGCTGGCCCTCTCCTACGGAAGCGCTTGGGACAGGGGTGCTATTCGTAGGGGTGGTGTGGTCTATTCACGCCTTTTATCGCAGGCAAACACTTCTCGCGACGCGTGGTAGGATCATTGACGTTAGCCAAAACGAGTGAGATTGTGCCGGTATATGGCATTTCAGGTGCCCATTTTGGATTGATTCGGCATCATTGCCCTAAGCGTTGGGATCGGGACGGTGTGTTGGGCGGACGGTTACAATGGATCGTCCTTCCCTTCGATATCAAGCTTCGAGAGGGCGAGGTATGCGAAGCCGTTCAAGAGTTTGCAAGGTTTCTAGAAAACCTGGGCCGATTCAGGATTAGAGTTTGAACTGATGCACAATTTTCAATAAACGCTCGGCGTCTCCGCCGCTTTCGCGTCCGCGCTTAAGAGTGCTTTCCGCTAGCGCTGCAGTGGTGTTCGCGACGACCGACACACTGCTGATTCGTCGATTAATTTCATCGGTAACCATGGCCTGCTCATTTGCAGCTTGAGCTATCTGTAGGCTCATGTCTGATACAGAAGACACCAGTCCGCTGATTCGTTGTAGCGCCTCGCCAGCGCTAATCGCCTGCTGCACGCCGCGCTCCGCGAAGATACGGCTATCGTCCATTACTTCTACGGCTTGTTTTGAAGCTTTTTGCAGGCGGTCGATCATGCCGTTTATCTCTTGAGTAGACTTTTGCGTTCGGCTAGCGAGCGTACGCACTTCGTCAGCCACTACGGCAAAACCACGACCTTGCTCGCCTGCACGAGCGGCTTCAATGGCTGCGTTAAGAGCCAGTAAATTGGTTTGTTCGGCAATAGTACGAATCACCTCCAGTACCCCACCTATCTCGCGTGAATGGCTTTCTAGATCGAAAATCACAATCGCAGCACGACCCACTTCATCTGCAAGGGCGCGAATATGGATGATAGTTTCATTGACGACGGTGATCGCCGCTTGTGCCTGCTTATCGGCATCTTGAGTTTGAGCCGCGCTGGCTTGGGCGTTTGTAGCCACGCCCTGCACGTTGGTGGCCATCTGATTAGCCGCCGCCGCAACTTGTTCCACCTCGACTTGCAGATCCGTAGCACTGCGCTGAGACGCGCCAGCATCGCGGAGCAATTGTTCGGCGGAGCGCTCCAGGCCCGTTGAAACATCTGCAACTGTGGTTATTTTGAGGCGTAGGTTTCCAAGGAACGCATTGAACAGCTCGATAACCTGTCCAATTTCGTCATTTCGATTCGATTTGATAGTGCGGCTCAGGTCGCCACTACCGTCATTCAACGCGCTCAGAGCCTTACTCAAAGACTGCATGGGCGGTAGCACCCGATTGGCAATTAACCACAATGCCCCAAGCATAATGACCAAGACCGTGCTCCACGCGATGAGGTTAGTGGTTCGAATCATTGTGCGCTCAGCCTTACTGTCAGTTAGCTGCTGACGATATAGCTTATCCAGCGGCTCACTAAAAGCAGCAAAGTCGGAAATAACTTTTGCTGAACGCAGGTCAAAGTCTTCCATGACTTTATCTCCATCAACTTTATTACGGGCATAGGCCTGCACCATGAGCATACCGGTACTGTTAAGCTGCTCAAGTGGGGTGCGCAAAGCCTGAATACGGCTGGAAAGGCTCGGAACCATGGGCGTAAGTTCATCAAGTAACTGAAGCGATGCGGTGTAATATTTCTGCGCATCGTCTAAGGGTTCAGCGTCTTGGGTTAGGCTGGCATCAGTATAAAACTGTTGGATTTGTGCGCTGTCGTAACGCAGTTCTTGGGTTGACTCAAGAGCGGTTCCTAACTGCTTGCTATTGAGCTCCATGTCATCGAGGTCATTGATTTGGGTGTGCATTAGTAAGGTCAAACCCACTGCGGTTGCGACCAAGCCTGCTGCACAGAAAACCATCAAACGAGAAATACTTGGCGTCACAGAGTTCTCCAGTATTGCAAAGGAAATAAAAGCGTGGCTCGCGCGCTTGCGTCTGAGGCGCACGCGCAAGAAGTTTCCTACATTGTAATCGGCATATGACGTGGCCAAGACGTCGCACTGGAGATGGCGCGCGTCTACCTGTTCCTGAACGCAAATTAAGAGCATCAACACCAATGGCTTGGTGTTGGTGAATTTACTAATATCAGATACCAACTGACAAGTTGAGGTGGACCTCTCTAAACCTAAAATTGCCGAGCTTCTTAACTTGGCGATTTTTAATGGAAATAGTTGAGCCTGCTTTTTACAATTTAGGCCGTTTGCCATCCCTGAGTTTTAGCGCTGACACCTCGCAGCGATTTTCTCTACAGCTGCGTCACCCGTCAGCATAGACGTTCAACTAACGCGAGGAGCGGCAGTGATGCCCCCCATTTCAGTGCAATTACCCAAAAACCTAGGTGGGCAGTTGGCACTCCATCGGGTCGAGTCTAGGATTGCAATCCAGGGGCCATCTGCAAAGCTCGCATGCAATGACGACTGCATCTGATCGAGATTGGCGCACAAAGCCTTGGCGTCGAACTCAGCATGCCTAATGTCAAAAAATACCAGATTGGCGTCCTGGCCACGGCGTTGCACAATTTTTATTTCTTGGCGGAGCAGTGAGCATTCACCCGCAAAATGCAGCACTAGATGCCATTGGCCATTATTGTACAAAACTTCAAATGTTGTATAGGTGTTGTACAAGGTATTCCGAAATATCTGGACTTAAAATGGGCGTCACTGTTTTATTCTGAGTAAACGGTGATGCCCGGCCCTTGGATAGCTCAGCCGTGATCTCGATTGCTCTCATCGCTGGTAAATCCAGCGCGGCAGAGGCGGCAGTTAGCTGCCGGCCCAGCACAAATCCGTACCTGACAAAGCTCCTGCCTGGGGTAAAGGGCAACTGTGGCAGAGGAGGCCGGTGCGGTTGCTGAGTCGGGTATGCGGTTATGCCGATGTGCTTCTGTACCGTAATCGCTAATGAAATTCGTGTCATGTGGCTTTATGGTAAGCGTCCGCCGAAGTCACCTTGCGTGACTCAGGCGGGCATCCACCGATGCGGCAGCAGTTGATCAATCTCACTGGCACGCTGCGTCGGCAGCCGCGTCAGTACATCTTTGAGATAGGCATACGG